>CANMZR010000130.1 GCA_947502375.1 Polyangiaceae bacterium | reverse complement strand
GGCCGGTTTTCACACTTGCCCAGGCTTCGGCGTTCCGGTGTAGAACGCCGCCGTAGACACCGACCGCGTAGGCGTCGTCACCACGTGCGGCTACGCCGTTCATCTGTTGCTGGTTCTCGGGCGCGGCATCTACCCAGCCTTTTCCTTGGTTTTCGAGCACCACGCCGTCGGCCCCCACGGCGTACGTGCGGCTGTCGGTGCCGGCGACCGTGAAGAGCGTCTGGGTTGTCGGGACCGCGACCTTCGTCATTTTCTTGCCGTCGAACCGGAGCGTGAGGCCCTCGGTACCGACGAACCAGATATCGGTGGCGCTCGTGCCCCATGCCTTGAAGACCGTTGCCGTGGTGGCGAGCTCACTCGGCGCGGCCGGGTGGGGCGCCCAGAGCTTGCCGTCGTAGTGCCAGATGAAGCCGCCGCTCGGAGTGCCGCCAGCTCCGCCAACCGCCCACACATCGTCGGCGCTCGCGCCCCAGATACCGAACACGGTTCCACTGTTCGCTGGCGTTGCCATTTTCTCGAACGTGCCGCCTTCGTAACGAAGGATGGTCCCGTTTGCTCCACCCATGAAGACCGGGCCGTTCTCGAAACCCTGAACCCACCACAAATCGCCGATTTTTCCTGTCAAATGGCGGGTCCATTGGGTGCCGTCAAAATGCATGGCCTGCGGCCCATCGCCGTCACCAGCATCACCCCCCACGGTCCAGACGTTGTTCGTGCTCGTGCCCCAAACCGAGATCAGTGCGCCCGGTAGCCGCGAAAAAAGTTGCGACCAGGCCGGACCTGCCGGGGCTGGCTCCGTCTCCTGCGGACAGCCCGTGCACAGGGTGACAAGTCCAACGATGGCTGAAACGAGTGCGCTGCGATTCATAAAAGCTCGACGGCGAGGAAGCCCCTGCGGATCGGAGTCAGCGGGGCACGCCGCAAGCAGCGTGCGTCCGTTGGGACGTGCGCTCCTTCAAGCAACCGTCGAGCCAACATTATTTCGCAATGCGCTGACCGGTGGCCGTCCAGAGTTCGGGTTCGCCTAGACCGAGGACGCTGAGCTGCGAGGCGACGATCGCTCGAGGACCGACGACGATGAGGCTCGCTTGCTCGGGGTCGAGGTGCGTTTTCGCCAGCGCCGACAGCGCTGCCCGCGTCGTTTTTTGCCGGGCCAGGCTGGCGTGCGAGTCGTGCTCAGCGGGCAGTTCGAGATTGGCGAGAACTGCGAGCCTGGAGACGAGGTGGTCGAGTGTTTCGTTGGTTTGAATGAGCTCCGTGAGGTCACGCGCACGGCCTTTTTCGAACTCTTCCTCGGTGAGTCCGCCGCTGCGCAGTTTACCGATCTCGGCTAAAATCTCGCGCAATGCGGGAACGGTGGCGTCGACGACGACGGCGCTTTCGGCGATGAACGGCCCTTGGCCACGTGTCTCGACGAAGGCGGAGCTCGCGCCGTAGGTCCAATGATGGTCTTCGCGCAGGTTCTGATTCAAGCGTGACGAAAAGGAGCCTCCCAAGGCGGTGTTGACCAGCTCGAGCAGCGGCGCGGCGGCATCGCCGGCGCGGATCCCAGGAGCCGCGAAGCTCAGCACCGATTGCGGCGCGTCGGGCCGGTCGACGAGCACGAGCTTAGGCCGGTCCGCGCGCGGCGGGGTGGGCACGGCGCGGGTCGGAAGTGGTTTTTGTGAGCGTTTCCATTCGCCAAGGCGCGTCGCGATGAGGGCTTCGACTTCGGCGCGGCTCACGTCACCGGCGATGACAAGGGTCGCCCGGTCGGGTCGATAATGGGTCGCGTAGAACGCCTTGAGCTGCTCGAGCTTCAAGCTCTTCGCGGTCGCTAAGTGCCCGCCGGTTGGATGGCCGTACGGGCTGTCCGCGCCGAACAGCACCGCCGCGCGAACGATGCGAGCCACGCTCTGCGGATCGTCATCACGTCGCTTGAGCGCGTTTTGCCAGAGCTCGTTCACGCGCCGGTACTCCGCCTCTTCGAAGCGAGGACGCGCGATACAGTCCGCGAAGATTTCGAAGCCGGCTTGAAGGTGTTTCTTCAAGACGGTCAGGCTGACGGTCGAGCCGTCGAGCCCCGCTCGAGATGAAAACTGTGCACCGAGATCCTCGATCGCCGTCGAAATCGCGATGGCTCCGCGTGCCCCCGCGCCTTCGTCCAGCATGTCGGCCGTGACGTGCGCAAGCCCGGGCAGTTCCTGCGGATCGTCGGCCGAGCCGGTGGGCACCATCAGGGCCAGAGAGACGAGCGGCAGCGCGTGGCGCGGCACGAGCCAGACCGTGAGACCTTCCTTGGTTTGGAAGCGCTCCGGCACCACGGCTTTGAACGGGACCGGGGCCTCGAGGATGGGACGGATGGCGAGCGGATCGGTCGTGGTCGTCACGGGGCGAGTCTCCGGTGGCTTCGTGGGCTTGGGGGTCAAATGACAAGCCGCAAGCAGCAGTGTGAGTCCGAAAAATGAGCAAAATCGCTTCATTTGGTTGGGTTTTCAGGCTGCGCCTTGGTCGGTTCTTGGGGCGCATCGACGGGGTCGGGCGCGCCGGCGGGTTGAATGTGGAGCAGCACCCGTCCGGTGGGTGCGAGCGTCGCCACGGCGAAGTGCTGAAGCGCGACCGGCGTGGCGTCCTGATAACGCTTGAGATCGGCCGCGATGAAGCCGGCGTCACCTTTCTCGGCGAAGTACCCATTCAACAAACTCGCGCGGGTCGCGAGGGATTGGAGGCGCTGCACGAAGCTCGCTTCATAAGCGGTCTTGGCACGCGCCAGCTCTTCGGTGGCGACGGGTGTGGCACGCACAGCCGCGAGCTCGCGCTCGAGGGAACTCTCGACCGTTGCGAAGGACACACCGGGCCGCAAGATCACCTCGACGGCGAAGTACGAACCGAGCGCCATCGACATTTGGGACGCCGTCACCGACTGCGCGAGCTTCTGATCGTAGACGAGAGATTTGTAAAGACGACTGCCTTTTCCGGCGCTCAGGACTTGCGCGAGAAGATCCAGCTCGGCGTCCCCGTCGGCCAGGTGCGCCGGGCTTGGCCAGGCGACGATGAGCTTCGGTAGGGTGACGTTGTCTTCGAGGGTCTGGCGCTTGTCGATGGCGAGCCGCGGTGCAACGGCGCTCGGTCGGGCGGCGGGTTCGGGACCGCGCGGTAGGCTGCCGAAGTAGCGTTCGACGAGGGGTTTCACCTTGATCGGATCGAAGTCTCCAGCGACGACGAGGGACAGGTTTTGCGGGATGTAGTGCTGCGAAAAAAAGGCGCGAACATCCGCCACGGTGGCCGCGGTGAGGTCCTCGTGTGAGCCGATGACGGGGTGGTGATACGGGTGGTCCTCCGGAAAAAGCAACTCGGGGAGCACCAACTCGGCCTTGCCGTAGGGCTCGTTTTCGGTGGTTTGGCGTCGCTCGTTTTTCACGACGTCACGCTGCGCATCGAGCTTGTCGAGGGTGATCTGTTTGCCAAGGCTGCCGACGCGGTCGGCCTCCATCCAAAGGAGCAGCGGCAAGCTGTGACTCGGTCCGACGTCGAAATAGTTCGTCCGATCGTTGGAGGTCCACGCGTTGTTGGAGCCGCCTTCTTTTTCCATCCACGCGTCGAACATCTTCTCAGGCACCCGGTCGGTCCCCATGAACATGAGGTGCTCGAAGAGATGCGCGAAGCCGGTGCGCTGCTTGGCCTCGTCGCGTGAGCCGACTTGCACGTTGATGTTGGTGACGACGAGCGGCTGGGTGTGGTCTTCGTGGAAGATCACGGTGAGGCCGTTCGCGAGCTGAAAGTTCGTAAAGGGAATGTCGATCACAGCGGACCTTTTCACTTCGGTGGAAGCCTTCGTGGGTTCGAGTGCGGCCGCGGGCAGGGGCGCGAGACCGAGCAGCAACGAAGCGACGAGGACGTAAAAGACACGCATGCTCCGAACATCATGGTCTGCCCAGCGCCGCCTGTCCATGCGCCGTGCGTTCAGAGAAAGCTGTGCCTCGCGGACCGCAGCCATTTGGAAAAAGTTACGGCAAATAGAAGCCATGAATCATTTGTTAGGAGTGTGACGGTCGGAGTGGCCGTGCGAGACTCGCAGCATGCCCCTCGTCGTAAGCCTTCGACTCGTTCCGGGCCCGTTGCCGACTTTCGCAACGACCCTCTTCGCTGGCGTCTTGCTCGCCGTCATCGGGTGTTCCGGCGGGAGCAACACGGATTCTGGTTCGTCCCCCGACCCCACGCCACCTCGCTGCGGCGATGGCATCGTGCAAGCGGGCGAAGATTGCGATGACGGCAACACGATCGATACCGATGCGTGCCGGAATACGTGCGCCCTCGCGAGTTGCGGCGATGGCCTCCTTCAGGCGGATGAAGTCTGCGATGACGGCAACACGATCGATACCGACGACTGCATGAATAGCTGCCATCCCCCGGCGGCTTTGACCAAGACCATCGGCCCGATTTTCTTGAAACCGGCACCACGCCGCCCCGTGGCCGCAGTGTATCTCGTCTCGCCAGGCGGTGACTTTCAGGTCGATCTCGCGGTCGATCGAATCGGTTCGCCCGGTGGTGCGGGCGCCGCGATGGACGATCCCTACCCGACCACCGCCAACATCGCACTCGTGCGCGTCTTTGATCCGGACGAGACGCTGCGGCACTGGCACTACCAGCGTCAGGAGCCCGCCATGGCGACTCCGCTGCTCATCGCTTCCACGACGGAGCCGCCACCACCGAGTTTTCACTTCGATGCGAGTGGCAACACCAAGGGCTATCGAATTTCGCTTAGTAAGCCAGGGATTTACGAGGTTCGCGTTTCCACCAATTCGTACAAGACGGTCGTCGCGCTTCAACTTCCGGACGCGATTGGTTACGGAGTTTCCCAGCAAAACGGCGCGTTCGGGTGGCCGTATTGTCTCACCACGTGCCTGCCGGCCGCGGCGACACCGCTCTATGCGTTCATGCCACGGCACCCTAGCGCGCGCATGTTCCTCGAGCTGAATCAAGCCGGTGATCTCTCCGTGCCTTTGCCGACCGTTCGGTTGCTCGACGCCCCAAGCCCATTCATTCCGGTCGCCGTCGATTCCGCCAAACGTTACGAGCTCGCGCCTGGTACCGAAGACGCCGGCGTGGTCTGGCAACTCGACTTTCCGGCATCCGAAAAGGTGAACGACTTCACGGCGGTCGGGGTGCCGCTCATCCTCTGCGATAGCCCAGCGTCAGCCAAAGCGATCCACGCCTCGACGGTGACCGTGCTCTCGGGCCCACACAAAGGTACGCTCGTTTCACACCGCTTCCAGCGCGAGATACTCGAGCTCCTTCCCGAGTTGCTCGACCCGGCGCTCGTCGGCTCGGAGGCCTTATCCGACACCTTGAACGGTCCTGCGTTCAGCGCCGTGCCAACACTGCCGGCTTGCGCGGGGACGGGGTTGGCGACCGGCCCCGGCGCGCTCACGCCCGACCAAGCTTGGCGTCACTCGGATCTGCTGCACTCTTACGACAGTCCGCTAAAAACGGTCCGCTGGTATCTTTCCCGGGCCTCCGTCGCTCCGAACGGTGTCGTGAGCTACGGTTCGGGCGCGCCGATGCTCGAGCTCTCGGCGTCGAGTCACTTCGCAGGCGCGCTCGGGCTGCCGCTCCTCGAACGGCAACAATGCCGTGAAGCGATGGAATGTGTGGCGGGTGGTGCGTGCGGCGGCGATGGCGGGTGCGTCGTGCCCTTCGACCCGAGTACCAGCCGGTGGGACGTGCTTCGGGGCGTGCGTTACAAGGTTCGTGATAACGTTTCCAACTACGGGGCGTTCACGGGCCTCGGTTTACCGGGTGGGGCGGCGCGCCAGCTCCTACTCGCCGCAACGCTCGTTCACCCATGCAACCCATGGGGGCCCGCAACGGAAGGTGCCGCTCTACCGCACCCCGAGCTCGTGGCGCGCGCGGCGGCCCATGGGCTTGCCGACCTCTTGGTGGTCGGCGAGGACGAACGGCAACTGTCGGTCGGCGATGCGGATCCCTATCCAGGCTCTGCGGGCTTTCAGCTCTCGGAGTTCGCTCAGAACTTCGGGGCGGTCGCGGGACAACTCCAAAAACTTCTGCCAGGAACCGGTGCACAAAAAGACCTTGGAGCGCGGCTCCAGCGCGTATGGGCGGCCGGGTTGCGGCGGGTGCTTGACCGTCACCAGCCTGTTTACATGACGACAACGATGAATCAGTCGAGCACGTTTTTGCTCGCAACCGAGGAATTCGCGCACGGTTCCGAGGGGCTGTCCTTCGCGCCCTTGTACCGTCAAGTCGCTCGCGAAAATGCTGTGCGTTTCGTCGCCGAGGCGAGTCCCGTTGGATGGCTTCCGGAGGCTTCCGGTCCGAGCTTCTCGTACGCCGGCATCCAGCACTGGCACATGGGTAACTATTTGAAGCTCACCGCCAAGGATCCAGAGGGAGAAGACACCGGATTGCGTGACGCGCTGGCCGCGAGCTACCGGTTCTTCTCTCGATTCACCGCGGAAGAGCCCGACGGTCAGCGCACCACCGGCTTCAACTTTTCTCACCGCATCGGCGTGGGTTTCGAGCAGGAACAATACCAGGGCGCTCGCGGAATGGTTGAGACCATCCCCGAAGTGGCCTTGTGGTCGGCCTGGCAATTTCCTCAAAGTGGGCCCTCGCTCAATCAGACGCTCCTCGGCGTGAAGTCACTCGCGGCTGGCTTTGGCGGCCCGGTCGATGCGATCCCAAGGTTGTCGTTGGGTGGTCATCCCGAGGTCGCGCTCTCGCTCGATTCCACGCTGCGCCCGGTGTTGCCGCTCCTGCCCGCGAAGGCGGTCGGTGACCTCGAGTTGCTCCTCCCCGAGGCCGCGAGTGGCAAGCCGCCCGAGCTCTTGACCGTCCATCGCAGCGCGTATTATGCGGCGCTTTACGTCGCCCATCCCGCACTTCGCTACTCCTACGCGGCGCACTTTCCGACCACCCGATCGATGCCGCTAAAGAAGGACGGCGTGTTGATCGAGGACGTGGATCCAAAGACGGAAAGCGGGGACCTCGGCGGCTATACGACCCCCCACGCCATCGATCTTTACCAGCCGAGCCCGATGGTCGGTGGTGGGCTCTCGCTCTTGACGACGCCCGGCTATGGAAGTGCGCTTTTGGCCACGAACTGGTCGCCGCTCACCCATCATGGCCTGGTCGCCGAGATCGCCGACCTCGTGACGGTCGGCACCAAGCTGCGGTTTTGGGAAGATTACGAGCAGGTAACGATCGACCGAACGGCCATCGGCCCCGGGGGAGATTGCGCCCGACTCTTCCCCGCGGCGGAGCACCTGACCTTGCCCACTGGCTTTTCCGTTTACGGTCGCCTCGACGGCCAAGCGCAGGACGTAAGTGAGCAAAAACCGCTTCTTTATCAAAATATTTGTTACGCCCGCCACTACACGTTTCTCGCTGAGCGCGTGGCGGTTCGAGTGTTGCTGAAGCGCAGCGGACCCGCCGAGGGAGGTGCGCTTACGCGGTTGTTCGAAAACATTCCGATCCCGACGTGCACTCGAAACGGTTGCGCCGCCATGGATGGCAAGGGCGGCACCTTGAACCGCAAGGCCAAAGGCGCCAGCATCGCTCTCGACCTCACGCTCGGTGCTCGGCTCGTTCACGTTCGCGACGGGGCCGCCCCAAAACCGGGTGGTCTCGACATTGTTTTGCCACCCGGACGCACCGTAAGCATCAAGCCGCACGGCCTGCGTTACTCCTATTACGGCTCGGAGCTTCAGGTCGGACGCATCGAGGTGGAGTTGGTCGTCCCAGGCGCCAACGGTGAAGGGACCTCGCTCGATTACGAATTGGTACCCGTCAATTAGGCCGCGGCTTATTCGGTGCGTCGCCCTAGCAGGTCACGCGCATTCATGCCCGTGAGGATGGCAGCGGCGATGGCGTTGCGAACCTTGAGTTCAAGGGGTCGTCGCAACACATTTTCGATTTATCAATACGAATCTTTACCCGAGGCTGTCCGAAATTCTTCATGCGGGGAAGATGCAACAGCATCGTGCACCGCGTCGTGCGTTCGACGAGAGTTCCAATCGCGGAGCTGTCCTTACCGATGATGAGGTCACCTTCCCAGTGACCCGGTACCGCCCATTCGCTCGCACTGCTCCGCCCGCCTCGTCACCGTTGCGTCCCTGGCTGCGCTTGGAGCCGCTTGGCTCGCGGCGTGCAGCAGCGAAAAAGACCCCAGCGATTCCCCGGCAACCGCGACCGGCAGCGGGGGCGCCACGGCGAGCAGCGCGACGTTTACGGGAGTGGGCGGCTCCGGTGGTGCGAGCCTCGCGACCCTCGGGTATGCCTGCGGCGACGACACCGCCTGCGGCTCGGGCCACTGCACCGACGGAGTATGCTGCGATTCGGACGCCGCGGAGTGCACGGGCTGCTCGGCTTGCAACGTCGCGTAGGTGTGGTAGGTCCCAGTGGGGAGAGTGCATGACAAATCCCCGAAATCTTGGAGTTGCCCGCCAATGGAGCATCCTGTTCGTGCTGGGCGCCGCCAGTTGCATCCCCGCGCTCACCCTGAAGGAAGACGCCTGCACGAAGGATACCGATTGCAAGGGCGATCGCGTTTGCTCCGAAAATAACTGCGTGGACGCGAAGACGACAACGTCGTCCGGCGGAGGCGCAGGCGCAAGCACCACCGCGAGCGGCGCCACCACGACGGCGACGGGCGCTGGCGGTGGAGCGACCACGACCGCGAGCACCGGCACGGGCATGATGTGCGACCCGGGGAAGATGTTTTGCGGGAGCGCCTGCATCGATATCACCAACGACGCGAATCACTGCGGCGGTTGCGGCACGGCGTGCGGAGCCGACCAGGTGTGCGGCGCCGGCTCGTGCATCGCCTGCAGCGACGGCGTTGCGTGCACCAAGAACCCCGGTGGCAGTTGCGTCAACGGCGTCGTGAGCTGCAAGGGCGGCATGCCGGTGTGCGTCGATGGCGCGAACATTGCCAAAGGCGTGAGCTGCGAGCCGGCGGGGCAGACCTGCAACGGCAAGGGCGTCTGCGTCGGTTGGTGCGACGGTACGCCCGTGCTGGGCGCTCTTCCGATAACGTTTCTGGACACGCGCATCACGTCGATGGCGGCGGCGGACTTCAACGCCGACGGAAAGCTCGACATCGCTGCCGTCGGACCGAGCGCAGCCGGTGCAACCGTCGCGCTCGGGCGGGGCGATGGAACATTTCTGCCACCTGCGTTTTTCACAGGCGGCTATTGGGCAATGACTACCGCCGATTTCAACGCCGACAAGATTCAGGACATCGCGTCGACGCTGAACGATACGGTCGCCGTCATGACGGGCAAGGGAGACGGAACCTTTGTCGACTCCGGGGCCTACTTCGCAGGTGGCTTCGCGGCGGCCCTCGCGACGGGCGACTTCAACGGGGATGGCGCGATCGACATCGTGACCGTCAGTCCGGTGAACTTGTTCCTCGGAGCGGGCAACGGCAAGTTTGCAGCCAAGCAGGAAGTCGCGGCCGCCATATCGGGAAGCGCGGGCGTCGCGAGCGGCGATTGGGACGGCAACGGCAGTCTCGACCTCGCGGTCGTCGGCGGCGGCTCCGCTCAAATCTTGATGGGCAACGGTAAGGGCGCCTTTTCGGGAGGGCTCGTGGCGACGGTGGGCGTCAACAACCTGCGCTCCGTCACGACTGGCGATTTCGACGGCGATGGCAATCTCGATCTCGCCTGCAACGCTGCAGCGACCCCCAGCGGTGACACGGGGACCGTCGCAGTGCTCCTCGGCAACGGCAAGGGCGGCTTCAAGAGCATTGCCACTTACGGCGCATATCCGGCCCTCATAAAACTCTCGGCAGCGGGCATCGTCAGCGGTGATTTCAATGGCGACAAGAAGCTCGACCTCGTGGCAACGGCCGTGGTCGGCTCGGTCGTTCTGCTCGGGAAAGGCGACGGAACGTTCAGCGCGCCGCAGCGGCACCCTGTTGGAAGCAGTGAGACTTCGCTCGTCAGCGGCGACTTCAATGGCGACGGCAAGCTCGATCTCGCCGCGGGCATGGAGGGCGACTTCTTCGATTACATGGCCTACAAGGGCGGGCGCGAGGCGGTCGTTCTCGTGGGACGCGGGGACGGCACGTTCATCACCCGCGCGGAATACGATCCGGGCGTCGGCGCGCAGGCGGTGCTCGTCGCGGATGTCGACAACGACAAGTTCAAGGACGTCCTGCTGGCGAGCTCTGGGACGAATTCCGTTCGGATTCACCGCGGCGCGGCTGGTGGCGGCTTCGTTAGCCCGATCAACCAGAGCGTCGGGACGACTCCCCGAGGTTTGGTCGTGGCCGACCTCGACGGCAACGGTACGATGGATTTCGCGACGGCGAATTTCGCGAGCCACGACGTTACCGTCGTGCTGGGCGATGGGAAGGGCGGATTCTCGGTGGGCACGACGCTGCCGGTCGGTCTCAACCCCAGAGCCATCGCGGTCGCAGACATCAACGGCGACGGCAAGCTCGACCTCGCAACCGTCAATGAAACCTCCGCCACGGTGAGCGTCCTGCTCGGCACGGGCAACGCGACATTTGCCAAGAAAGTCGATTATCCGACCGGCGATGGCCCGACGGCCCTACTGCTCGTCGACATCAACGCGGACGGAAAAATCGACCTCGCAAGCGCGAACGGGGCAAGCAATAACGTGAGCCTGTGCCTCGGTGCAGGAGACGGCACCTTTGGCGCAAAGACGGATTCGGCCGTTGGCTCGAAGCCCTCGTCCTTGACGAGCGCCGATTTGAACGGCGACGGCAAAGTCGATCTCGCGATAACGAACTACGGCGTGCCCCCGAGCGCAAACAACAACTACAGCTTCAAGGCGGGGTCGATCTCCGTGCTGTTCGGTGACGGAAAAGGGGGGGTCGCATCGACATTGGTGTTGCCCGTCGGCTACAATCCATCCTCGGTCAGCGCGGCAGATATGGACGGCGACGGGGTGCTCGACCTCGTGGCTGCGAATGAGTTTGGCAACTCGGTGTCCCTGCTCCGTGGCAGCGCCGGCGGCAAGTTCGCGTCGAAGGTCGACTTCGTAACGGGCTCGAGCCCGCGCAGCATTGTGAGCGTCGATCTCGACGGCGACGGTAAGCGTGATCTGGTCACCGCCGACGCCTGCGAGGACGCCAAAGTATGCGCCGACGTCGTGCGGGTTGGCTTCTCCGTCCTGCTGGCGGACGGTTGCCTATAAAGTTCACGCTCTCCGGACCGCGAGGAGTGCGCGTAGGACATTCGAAGCTGCATTTCCTTCCGGAAGCGGAGTGGCCCGGTCGCGCTGTCTTGTCGACTGACCAAACACTTACACCAACGGCGCATTCAGCCCGTGATCGCAACACCATGACGTCAGACAAGGGGCTGAAGAAAGTGGTGAAGCAGGCTGGTTCGCAAGCGAGGTTTGGATGCAACGGAGAGAGCCGACCTCTGGCGGCGCTGGAGGGCGGGGCAGTCGCTCAGTGATATTGGCCGAGCTCTTGCGAAGCCGCCGGGCTCGGTATTCATGT
>CANMZR010000129.1 GCA_947502375.1 Polyangiaceae bacterium | reverse complement strand
GGTATTTCGACGCCCTCGCCATTAGGGGGCGTCGAAATACCCGTCGCTTCGATGGACTCGGCGACCTAGAGCGCAGCGCAGCCCGCGGCGACGTCGTTCAGTTGGCTCGCGAACTCATCCAACTTGTACACGGCCCCATCGAACATGGCGCCAATGATGAACCAGTCGCCAATGGGCAAGTCGCAGAAGCCGCTCGCAACATAACAACCGGCGTGCGTTGCAAATCCGTCATCCCAGACCTCTTTGCACGCCGTGCTTGCCGACAACTGCACTGCGAGTTCTTTTTGAAGGCATGGTGATACGGCCCGGAAGAAGTCCTGCCCGGCTGGACTTAACTTGTCATAGGTCACATCAAACGAACGGTCCGCGTACTTCGCGCCGAAACCAAGAGGGTAGCCTTCGGTCCCGCAACCAGTTCCTGCCACGAGCGTTGTGTCAACGCAGCGGTAATAGTCCCCCTTCCGCTCGAGGATGTTTTCGGGGGTCGCCGGCGCGCAACTCTCGGGCCCCGGCAGAGGAGCGCTGTCCGTCTCGGATGCCGTTTTTTCGCCGGTCCTCGTCACCTCGTCCTCGGGGGCGCGAGGCTCATTTTTTGCGCGAGGCTCGACGGGTGACGCGCAACCGCCGATGAGCGCGATGAGCGCGATGCATGTGTTGACCCCCTGCGACATCGCGGCCGTGGATCTATCGGGCGCGATCAAAAGTCAAGGCTCGTGAATGGGCACACGAAGGCTTCTGGCCGCAGCAGAAACAGCGCCTCCGAACGGCAAACACGACTCGCCCGCCTTGGCCCTCGGTGCCAGCGCCCCGCAAGTCCGGGCGGCCGCGGGCTTTTTTTGGTAAAACTGTTCTTACGATGCGCTACTCCAGTTCAATGCAGAGTTTTGCGTGGCTTTCGGTATTCGGTTTCGTTGGGTTGGCTGCGGTCGCGAACTGCTCAAGCTCGAACCATAGCGTCTTCTCGAGCGGTAAACCGTCGGCCACTTCGGTCGGCGGCTCCGGCGGGTTCGGCGGCGCTTCGAGCGAGAGCGGGCTGAATCTCGGCGGTGCGAGTGCGTCGGGCGGCTCATGCTCGGTGAATTGCGCGAGTGACTTCCATGACGTTATCGATTGCAACGGAGACGTGGTCGAGAGCTGCGCTGGAACGAATGGCTGCGACCCGAAGCTGAGCCAGTGCGCGAACGCCTGCCAGGTCGCCGTCGATAACAAGCTCTCGGTTGGCTGTGACTATTACGCGACTTACATGGATGCATTCGGAGGCAACTGCTTTGCGGCGTTCGTCGCGAACACCTGGGACGTTCCGGCGCATCTCCAGGTTGAGTTTCAGGGGCAGCAACTCCCGCTCGGAGCCATCGCGTATTTGCCGAACGGCTCAGGTCCATCCCTGACCTACACGCCGTTGGACTCCGCGAAGGGCCTCGCTCCTGGCGAGGTGGCCATTCTCTTTTTGGCGGGAAGCCAGGGCCAGAATTCGTCGGGTGAAGGTTTCTGCCCGGTGCCGCCTCTCGTGCCTACGCTCGCCGCACGAACCATCGGAACTGCGATTGGGAACTCCTTCCACATCCGCTCGGACGTCCCGGTGATAAGTTACGAGATCAACCCGTTTGGCGGCGGCAGCGTGGCTGTTACCGGCGCATCCCTCCTTTTGCCGACTAGCGTATGGGGAACAAACTACCTCGCGGTGAATGCTCACGAGGACAATCAGGTCGCGACGCCGTCGCTGAACATCGTCGCCGCGGAAAACGCGACTTTGGTGACGCTACTCCCCGTGAATCCCGTGCAGGGTGGCAACGGCATTCCTTCCGGTCCCGCGAACGTACCCCTGACGTTTACGCTGAACAAAGGGCAACAAGCACAAATCTCGCAAAGCCTGTTCTTGACGGGCAGCATTCTTCAGTCGAACAAGCCGGTCGGCCTCATGGCGGGCCATGTGTGCTCGCAGGTTCCGCAGGGCGTGGCCTATTGCGACCACGCCGAGCAGATGGTGCCACCGGTTACGGCGCTCGGCAGCGAATACGCGGGCGTCATGTACCGTCCACGCGTGAATGAACCTGCCATTTGGCGACTTGTGGGGGTGGTCGATGGGACCCAGCTCACATGGTCAACCGCCGTCGGTGGCCCAAGCTCGCTTGCGCTCGGGCAAGTGGTCGAGTTTTCCTCAGCCGTTCCGTTTGTCGTGAAGAGCCAAGGAGCGGACCACCCATTCATTCTCTTTCAGCACATGAGCGGCTCCCAGTGGATGGGTGGTGCCCTCGATGGGTACGGCGATTCGGACGCGGTTCTCAGCGTTCCAGTTCAGCAATATCTGAGGAGTTACCTGTTTTTTGCTGACCCGACGTACCCGGAAACGAATCTGGTCATCACTCGTTCGCCGGACAAAAACGGTGTATTCGCCGACGTCACCCTCGACTGCGCCGGCAAGCTCGGCGGTTGGCAGAAAGTCGGCGACCTCGAATGGACGCGCATCGATCTCATCACGGGGAATTTTCAACCTGTCGGCAACTGCTCGACCGGCAGCCATGAGATCAAAAGCGAGAATCCCTTCGGTCTGTTGGTGTGGGGCTGGGGCACTCCGAATACGCTCAGTTTCACTGAGAACGTGTCCTACGGTTATCCCGGAGGCATGGGTGTGACGCCCATCAATAACGTCGTCATCGTCCCTAATCCGAAGTGAGCGCATGCGCCAGGCTCTGCTACCCCCAAGTCCATCGAAGCGACGGGCTCTTGCTTGCCGCTTGAGATGCCCCCTAGTTGCCGAGGGCGTCGAAATACCCTCGATTTCGACTGATATTGACTCGGCCACGTGCTGGCTGCTGTTATTTTGCCCTCGATTCTAACGAATCGAGGCGCTAGTGCGCCGAGTCCATCGAAGCGACGGGCTCTTGCTTGCCGCTTGAGATGCCCCCTAGTTGCCGAGGGCGTCGAAATACCCTCGATTTCGACTGATATTGACTCGGCCACGTGCTGGCTGCTGTTATTTTGCCCTCGATTCTAACGAATCGAGGCGCTAGGCAGAGTCCGCGTTCGCTCAGCGGCCGCGTCGTTGATCCATCTCGGCGAGCATCAACGCTCGTTCGCCTGCGTCGAGGAGCAACTCTGCCGCGGGAAAGAGCTCGTCTTCTTCGCACGCCAGATGCCGCTCGTAGCTCGCCCGAAGGTCATTCGCGAGTCGTCGCAGGGTGTCGTCATCGCGGGCGTCGAAGGCATATCCGAGACCCTCGCTGAGCTCGGCCTGTACGGCATGCTCTTTCGCGAGTCGCGCGCAGATAGGCGCGAGCGACAAGTCCCCGACGAGCCGCGGAAAGAGCGTCGCCTCCTCGTCCGCTTCATGTCGGACGACCGCGCGCCCGAAGAAGTTGAGCACGTCGTCGATGGTGTTGCGTGCGGCGTCGTCGATGGGGCCGCTGACCGCTTGGGTGAGCTCCAAAAGGCGCTCCCGTAAGCGCCTGTGCGAGTTCTTGAGCATCCCGAAGGCGTCGACGGATTCATCGCGAGGCATGGGCGCAAGCATGGCCTCGTTTCTGCGCGAAAGCCACCGTACTCGGAGACTCGGGACGCCATTCGGAAGCGCTGGTATTTGTGCAAGGCACGGTGCATCCGGTTGCAGGAAAACGCGTGCGCGCCCGCGAAGTCTGCGATGCTGCGGCTCCAGGATGACGACGAGCGACCATGTTCGGGACGTGATGACCAAGGGTCTCGTGACGGTGTCGCCCGACGTGACCCTGCTCGACGCGCAAAAGCTATTCGGAGCGCATCGCTTCCATCACCTTCCGGTGCTCGAGGGTGACGTGCTGGTCGGGGTACTCTCAGACCGTGACATTCTGCGTTCGTTGTCGCCGTTTCTCGATACCCTTGCCGAGCGCACGCAAGACCTCGATACGATGCGCCGGCGCGTTCATTCGGTGATGTCCCGTAAGCTCGTCGTCATCGATGCCGAGGCCGATGTCGCCATGGCCGCACAGACGATGCTCGCGAGTCGCGTCTCGTGCCTGCCGGTTCTCAGCCAGCAAAAACTCGTAGGCATCATCACCACCCGCGACATGCTCCGCTGGGTCGTCGGCCAAGACCGAGGCGCCCTCCCTCCCGCGTCTTCGCGGGGCGCACGTCAAGCCGTGCGGACCACCCCGCGACGTCGGACGTAATCTCGCGACGCCCCCCTCGGCGTTGGCACCGAGGGCTGTGCTCCTCGCTCCTACTTCGGCAGGCAGGACGCACCGAGCACATAGTGCGCGCTGCACTGGCACATGCACGCATTCTTGTAGAGCGGCTCCGCGCACTCGGGCACGACCTGGATGGTCTTCGATACCGTGCGACCCCCGCGCTCTTTGACGCTGTAGGTAAGCTCGATCGGAACATCGTCGAGCGCCGCCGAAGCCCACTGATTCGGGCACGTCGGAATGTTCGCAACGGTCGAGATATCACCCGCCTCTGGGCCACCCCAACCCCCCGCATCGGTGATGAGCTTGGTCGTGCGTTCATCGAGGCGCACCTGGTCGTTGCCCGTATCGCGGAGCACGCCTTTGATCGTGACGCCGCATGGATCGATGTGGTTCACCCGAGCGCCGATAAAAACGACCCACCCACCTTGTGGCGGAACGATCATCGGGATGGCTCCACCGTCTGCGAGCGGCTGAATCTCCTTCTTCACGTCGAGGTAAACAAGCTCCATTTCGATGGGCTTCGTCGGATCGCCGATGGGCGCGAGAGTGCAGCCCGCGACGGGCGTCTCGGTCGTCTCGGTGCCCGTGGAGCAACCCATGAAACCGAGTGTGCCCATCAGCGCTAGTACGCCGAGTCCATCGAAGCGACGGGCTCTTGCTCGCCGCTTGAGATGCCCCCGATTTGGCGAGGGCGTCGAAATACCCTCGATTTCGACTGATATTGACGCGGCCACTGATTGTTTTTTATCTTTTGATTCGAACGAATCAAGGGGCTAGCCCGAAAAGCGCACGCGGAACGCTCATTCTTCGAGGACCTTCAGCACCTGGTTCGCTTTGACGTTCTTGATGACCTGCGTTTTGCCGGTGGTCCAATGGACGTGAACCTCTTCGACCACCGTGCGATCTCCAAGCCCGAAGTGCGCCATCGGCCACGACTGACCAAGTGAGCCTTGCGAACCTATCGTCCGGAGCTGCTTCAGCTTACCGGACTCGAAGAGCTGCACCTCCACGCCGATCCCGTTGCGGTTCGACTTCGTGCCCTCGACATCGACGACCAACCATTGACCGGGCTGCTGTTGATTCTTCAGGTAGCGAAAGGTGAGCGGCTCCCCCGAGGCCGACATGATGTCGAGATCGCCGTCGCCGTCGGTGTCCGCGACCGCGGTGGTCCCGTAGATGACGTTTGGCTTCGAGAATCCACGGTGGGGAATCTTGATGTGCGAGAACCCCTGACCGTATTCGTTCCAGAAGACCAGGTCGTACTGGCTGACCAACTCTTTGATCTTTCCTATGCTGTTCGCCATCAAGATCATGTCGTCGTTGTTCGCGACGACCGCAGCGGCGTTCACGTAGATGTCGGGCCGGCCATCGAGGTCGAAATCCTCTGCCACTGGCGCCCAGTTCGAATGAAAGTGCGTGGGCGTCGCTATCCCGAACTTCAGGCCACTATTGATCAACAAGGTGTTTGCGCCGCTCAACCACAGGTTGTTCGGGCCGATGTCCACGCCATAGACATCGAGACGACCGTCGCCATTGAAGTCGGCAATCGTGGCTCCCATGCCGTGATTGTACTCGCCGACTCCGGTCTCTATCTCGCCGTGGAAGTATCCGTTCGGTGAGCTTAGATGCAGGTGATTGGCGTAGTAATCGTTCGACATGAACAGGTCGGTCTTGCCATCCCGGTTCAGGTCCCCAATCGCCATCGCATTCGTGGTGGAAGGGAACGGCGGCTTCAGGAGATTGACGTCGAGCTTGAAGGTGCCGTTGCGCTCGTTGTGATAAACTTTCGGTCCTGGGTTGTTGCCCTGCGGCACGAGACAGCGAAAGTCCGCATCCGAGACGAATTTACAGGCGTCCGTGATGGATCCACCGGGACCGGAGACCCCGAAGAAGCGGCCGACCACGAAGTCCAGCCAGCCATCGTTATCGTAGTCCCATGCGGTGATTCCGACGACGAGATGATCGGGCATCGTCGGCAAGTCGATCGCATTCTCTTGCAGCTCGAACTCGAAGTTCCCCTTGTTCCGGAAATATTGGATCAGGATCTGCTCGGGTCCTTTGCCCACTGCCGCCTCGATGACGTCGGTGAAGCCGTCGTTGTCGAAGTCGCCGACGACGCACTTCACTTCAAAGACGCCCTCGTCGAGGCGTGCCACTCCCGGTACTGCGAATCTGCCGTCGCCCACGCCACGAAAAAAATTGACCCGGGTCGGGATGCTGCCGACGCTGTACATGAGGTCAAGCGTTCCATCGCGGTCAAAGTCTTCGATGGCGAGGCAAGCTCCACCTTCGCCCACGAACACAAGCTCCTTGGTTTCATCGAGGAAGCCGGCTCGGGGCACGGGTGGTGGCACGAAGCAACCGGCACACTCGTCGAAGCCGCTGCCGTCGGCGCGACAGGTCTGAACCCCGGCGCTGAATTCGCAATCGCAGGTCTGACTCCGACCTGGGGCGCAGACCTGGTGCGCGCTCGGTGTCTCGGAGTTGCCGCATGCCGAGAGCCCCAAAAGCGCGAGCCCAAACGCAGCGAGTCGAGCTCCTGCGGCAAGCATACGATTCGCCGGATGCATTTTTCCCCCTCGTCTTGGATGAAAGGTCCTGGGCACCACCATGGCAGAAGTTTACTCCGTTGCAGCCGCCCAAGTAGCGTATTCTTTCATCACCATGGGAACCATTCAGAAGTGGGCTCGAGGCATGGCTTTCGTTGGCTATCTGCTTTGCGGAGTTTCCGGTTGCGGTGGGGAGCCGCATTCGACCGGCGCTCTCCTTGCGCCGCCACCGCCGGGCGAGGGCTTCCAGCTCTCCACGGGGGACTTCGAGGTGCCGGCGGGCACCGACGTTCAGGCCTGCTACTTTTTCAAAGTGAGCGATCTCGCGGAAAAGTTTGGTTACGCTTCGTCGAGCCCGCTTCTTTTGCATCGCACGCAAATCGCCTACAAATTAGGCAGTCACCACATGAACATTTTTCGGGTCCGAACCATCAAGGACCTCGATCCGGCGAACGGAGCCGTTCAGGTGAGTCAGAATGGGGATCAAGCGTGCGCGTTCAGCCAGAACTGGTCGGATTGGCCCCTCGTCGCGAACAACCAATTGCCCGGTGACTTCGACTGGGCGTATCCCGACGGTGTTGGCAACGAATTGCAGCCTGACGAGACGCTCATGTTGCAGAGCCATTACGTCAACGCCACGTCTCAGGCCACGCCCGACGGTGCGCGCGCGGATGTGAACCTCTGGACCATGCCCCGAAGTGAACTAAAACACTCGCTCGGCACTTTGTTCGCGACGAAACAATCGATTCGAATTTGTCAGTCAAACCCCACTCCCGCATTCTCGGGAACCTGCCAGATCAATAGCCCCGAGCCAGTGCACATTATCGGCGCCAACGGGCATTTTCATTCACGCGGCAAGGAGTTCGGCATGTACGCATGGGATGGAAAAACGACCGAGACCCCGCCGGATTCCCAACGTTTTTACAGGTCTGACGTCTGGGACGAGCCGCCGATGTTGCGCTCGCCCGAGCTCGATACGGAGCTGCCCCCCTTTGGTGGTGTTTGGTATACGTGCGCTTACGAATGGTCGCCCCCCAAGCCGTCCGTTGGTTGTGCAGGTTTGAATAAACTCGACCAGGAAGGGGAGAATAAGACGCCCGATAGCGCTCTTGACTGCTGTTATACTTTTGGAAACACAGTAGACGGGGCCGAGCACTGCAATAGCTTTGTGTACTATTACCCCAAGCAAGACGACGTGCGCTGTTTCTGACTTCCGCGGCGGACCCGGGGCACGAGCCTGCTCGGTTCGTTGTTGGCTAGCCGTAGCCGGCGGCGCGCTCGCGGTGCTCCTCAACATTGCGGCTTGCGGCGGCGGTGCCAAAAAGGCGTTCTTTTGCGCGCCCGGCAGGACCATCGCGTGCGACTGCGATGGTGGTGCCGCGCGGGGCGTCTCGACGTGCTCCGACGACGGCGCAGCCTATGGAGCCTGCGGCTCGTGCGTGGCGGTGCCGGGGGATGGCGAGGCGCGCTTCGAGGACGTCACGACGGCGGCCAAGGTTGACTACCACGAGGGGACGCCGATCGACGGAGAGAGCGCCTGTGTCGTCGATGGTTTTTGCGAGTTCAACCTGTTCACCGGTGCGGTGGCGGTGGGCGACTACGACGCCGATGGTTGGCCTGACATCTGGGTGAGCCGCCGTGCGAACACCCCCGTGCTTTTTCACAACCAGAAAAACGGCACTTTTTCGGATGCGACGCCGGGCTCGGGGCTCGATATCGCGGGCAACTGGAACGGCGCGGCCTGGCTCGACATCGACAACGACGGGGATCTGGACCTCTTTGCGCAGACCTTCGGAGTCGGGCGCTATTACCTGTTCGTCAACGAAGGCACAGGGAAGTTCATCGAGGCGGCTCAAGCGCGGGGGGTGGCCTTCGATGACGGCGCGCTCAAGTTGTCGATGAGTGTCGCGGTCGGCGATTACGATAGGGACGGTTGGCTCGACCTTCACGTCGCGGAGTGGAGCGCAAAGGGTATTCTACCACAGGCTCACGGTCATCAGTTTCTCGACCCGAAACGGCCGGGGCACACGCGACTCTTGCACAATCGTGGGGCGGCCGAGCCAGGGCACTTCGAGGACGTGACCGAGGCCGTCGGGGCACTGACGGACCTTCCCGATGCGTCGGGCACCTACGCCAATGTTTTCGCGCACGGTACCGCCTTCGCCGACTTCGACGGGGACGACTGGCCCGAGCTCGCAGTCAGCGGTGATTTCGGAACGAGTCGCTTTTTCTGGAACAATCAGGGCATTTTTGCTGAGTCCTCGGTGGCCGCAGGGCTCGCCAAGGATCGCTTCGGGATGGGTTCGTCGATAGCCGACCTCGATGGCGATGGCCGGCTCGATTGGTTCGTGACGTCGATCTCGAAGACGCCGCTATGCGTCCAGGGCGTTTGCAATTCAGCCGAGCTTGGCAATCATGCGTACCGGTATCTCGGCGAACGCACCTTCGAGGACGTCGGCGTCGCGTGGGGACTTCACGATGGCTTCTGGGGGTGGGGCGCCGCGATGTTCGATTACGACAACGACGGGGATCTCGATGTCGTGCAGACGAATGGTGCAGACTATCCGATGATTGCCGCGGATTCGTATTTCGCGACCGATTCGAATCGTTTCTGGAAGAACGAAGCGGGGGTGTTTGTTGAGCGCTCGGATGCCCTTGGGATCGCAGATAAAAGACGCGGCAAAGGCCTGGCGACGCTCGATTTCGATCGCGACGGTGACCTCGACGTGTTCGTGGTCAACAACAGCGAGCGTCCTTCGCTCTTTCGGAACGTCGGCGCCCATGGCGGCTGGCTGCAAGTGCGCGTGCTTGCCCCGAGCGGTCGGGCGGCGATTGGAGCACGAGTGACGTTGCGATTGGCGTCCGGGGTTCCTCCGCGCATCGCCATCGTGGGCCTCGGGACCCATTTTCTCGGTCAAAGCGAGAATGTCGTCCAGTTTGGTCTTGGTGCCGGCACCGAGCCCATCGAAGAGGTCGAAGTGCACTGGGCCGACACGGGCAAGACGACGGTGCTTCAAAACGTCTCTCGAAATCAGGAACTCCTTGTGGCCCCGTGAGTTTTGCGGCCAGCGCACTGAGGGGCGCTAACACTTTTTTTGGCTCTCGTGCTACCCTCAACGATCGTGGCGGAACCATTCATGTCGAGCGACAACAGCCCTCAAGACAGAGACTACGACAGGCGCAACACCGGCGGGGTGGATAACAAATTCATCATCGCCGTCGCGGGAGGCGTGCTCTTTGGCGCAGTGGCCACGTACGCGTATCTTTCGGCGACCTATCGGTTCGTCGCGCCGGATAAGTACGACAGCCTCGTTCGCGGGATCCTTCCGGTGGCGGAAGGCAACGTGGCACCCACCTCGCGGCTGCCACCCCTGGCTACCAGTGGACCGCAGAGCGATTCACCTCGCGGCGACCGCGACCGCGGCGATCGCGACCGCGACGGCGGCCGTGAAGGACGCAATACGGACGAGCGCGGCGGCTCGGAGCGTAATTTGCCTGCCCCAACCGGCGAGTACATCGGCGAAGTCGAGAAATTCGATCTCACGGGCTCGCCCACCAAAGGCCCCGAGGGCGCGAAGATTACGCTCATCGAGTACAGCGATTTCGAGTGCCCCGCGTGCGTTCATTGGGCGCCGGACGTCATCGATTTGTACAAGGAACGCTCGGACAAGATGCGGATCGTGTTCAAGCACGTCTACCTGCCCGACCACAAGGACGCCCGAGGCGCCGCACATGCATCAGAAGCGGCGAAGCTCCAGGGGAAATTTTGGGAGTACGCAGATGTCTTGTTCAAGAACGGAACGAGTTTGGGGAGAGAGGACCTCATTCGGTACGCCGGTCAGCTTTCGCTCGATGTGGCAAAGTTCAAACGCGACATGGATTCGGCTGAGGTCAGTGCTCTCGTGAGTCGCGACCAGAAAGAGGGCGAACGGGCAATCGCCCAATCGAAGCGGCCCGGCGTTCCAGCTTTTTTCGTCAACAATCGCCGAGCTGACGTGAATTCTCCCCAGCAACTCGCCATTTTGCTGGATGATGTCAAATAAGTGTAACCGCACGGCCTGCCGGTCGTACGGAACTGTATACAGCGCAACAAATCACGGCTTGGAAAAACACGAGGACAACGGAACATGAGCAATCAATTGACGGGACTGGCGCTCTTCGCCGTGATGGCGATGGGCTGTTCGAGCAAGGGCACCGAAACGACGCCGGCGGGCAGTGCGACCCCCCAGGCGAATCCACCTGCGGCGGGCCAAGTCTCACCGGCGGCGCCGCCGCTTCTGGAAGCACAGCGTCCGCCGATGGGTGCGCTTCAAGCTCCCGGTGACGCGAAGCCGGCTGCCGACCGGGAACCTGGTGCTGCAGCGGCTGGGAATGCTGCAGTGGCTGGTAATCCAGGGGCCGGCGCGAGTGACAGCGCGAATCCCGATGAGCTCAGCAAAGCCTGTCAGGCTCTTTGCACTCGCGCGATCGCTTGCAAACCGCCCGAGGCAAAAATGACCGAGGCGGGCTGTGTCAGCTCGTGCACGACGCCGCCCGACGGGAAGGCCGCACCGCGTGCCGCCGCCGTGAAGATGACGAAGTGTGCGGAGAATACGGATTGCAAAGCCTTCGATACGTGCATGGGGGCTCCGCCACTCGGTGCGACTCCGCCCGGTGCTGGAGCGCCCGGTGCGACTCCGCCCGGTGCTGGAGCGCCCGGTGCTGGATCGCCGCCAGGACGCTGACCTTCGAGCCTATCGTCGGTCGCCTTTTTGGGGCTCCTTTTCGCGCGTCGCCCGAATCGTCGGGCGGCGTACGGCATTTCGCGTCATGTTCTCGGAGGAAGCGT
>CANMZR010000128.1 GCA_947502375.1 Polyangiaceae bacterium | reverse complement strand
GCGGGAGCCTTGGCGGGGGCCGCTGCTACCGGCGCGGGAGCCTTGGCGGGGGCCGCCTGCGGTGTTTTCTGTGCCATCGCCGACGGTGCGAGGAGCACCGCCACGAGGAGCCCATTCAATGCGACTGACTTTCTCATCTCAAATACCATCCGGAATGTACTTGCGCGACGTTGCCGCAGGGCCCGGCGTTTTCGGCAAACCTTGCGGGCTCACGACTCGCGGTGCGACGACGGGAGCCGCAACGACGGGAGCCGCAACGACGGGAGCCGCAACGACTGGGGGGGCGACGACTGGGGGGGCGACGGATTCGACCGGCACGGCGACCTCCGCTGTGGCTGCAGACGCAGCCGCTTGCACCGCCTTCGTCGACTCCGCTGGTGCTGCACTCGAAGCCTCCACGTTCGGTCGGGGCTCGACCGTCGCGGAACGTGCAGACGCTCCAGGTGCAGGATCCGCTGCCTTTTCCAGGGAACGTCCGAGCGCGAGGTAAGCGACCACGGCCAGAATGACGGCCGCAGCGACGCCCATGGCGACCTTCACGGTAGCCGACCGAGACGCCTTCGCCGTAAGGTCGTTCTCGGTTCCATTCACGGGCGCGGCCTTGGCTGGCGCTCGTTGCGACGTCGCCTCTTCCAGCAACCGCTGCCGCTCGAGGGCCGCCGCAATCTCACCCGACGGGTCATCCGGGTCCGACGGATCGTCGGCGATGGAAAGAACATCGAAGCCCTCACGCGCGGCGGCTGCAGGTTCTTGAGGCTCCGAATCGACACGTTTCGCGTCAAAACCGGTAGCAGCAGCCAACTCAGCCTCGTCGTCGTCCGCTTCCTCCAAAGAGAGATCGGAGTCGAGTTCAGGCTCTTCGAGTGAACTCTTCGAGTGGCTTGATGAGCCTTCCAGCGCGCGCGAAGGCGGCTCTGGCTCGACCTCCAGAACCTCCACAGCCGCGCGGCTCGGCGGGAATTTCGGTTTGTTGACCGCTGGCTTTCCGCTCGACGCAAGCGCGGGCGCCGGCTCGGCCTCCGCAGGTTGAACGACTGGAACAGCCATCCCCAACAAGGTCCGCTGGACCTCGCGACGTTTCGTCGGTGCCGCTCGCGCAGCAGTCCCGGCAGCAGCCTCGCCACCAACCGAGGGGGCATCCCCTTCTTGAAGGCCGGACGCGGGGTTCGACTCCGAAACGTCGGCTTCTGCAGCGGGCAGTGCATCGAGCGCCGCGAGCCCAGTCTCCCCAGCGCGGCGGCCGCCGGCGAGCTTGCGGCCGGCCAGCTTTCGTCGCTGAACGGCGAAGCCTTCGGCTAACAAATCAGCGACATACGCGGCCACATCCGCATGCTTCGCCGGCCCACAAGCCTCGAGCGCCTCAACCATCTCCGCAGCAGTCGCAAAGCGAGTCTCCGGAGCGCGAGAAACCGCTCGCTCCACCAAATTCGCGAGCTCTTTTGGAATCGCCTCACCACCGGCGGGCTTGAGAGCGTCGGCACGACCAATCGGAGCCGTTCGCACCCGCTCGGCGACCTGGGCGAACGTCGCACCGCCGAAAAGCGGTCGATTTCGTAGCATTTCCCACATCAAAACGCCCAGCGTGAAAATGTCCGACCGCTCGTCGCCCGCGTCGTCTCCGAGTTGCTCGGGAGCCGCATAGGTGGCGCGTTTGGGCTGGTCTCTCCACGCCGGCGCGCTGGCGGCCACCTGGGACACAATCGGCTCAAAAACGCGCGACATGCCGTCGCTACCGACCAACACGTTGTCCGCTGTCAGCGCACCCAAAACGTCGTGCTCGTGAAGGTGAATGCAGGCATCGAGAAGGTCGAGCGCCACGCGAACCACCACCCCGGGTGGAACAGGCTTGCGGCCGATCCCAGCGAGCCGGAGCATGGTCCTGAGGGGTTCCGCCTCCTGGTATTCGCTCACAATCGCGAGTTCCGCGCCTTCACGAATCACGTCCACGGTCCCCGCGAGCGCGACGTGACGGACCCCCTTGGCCCGCTCCGCGGCCTTGGCCACGGCCGCCGCCGAGACTTCGTCGACGTCGCCGGCCACGTCGATCCGCCGAACGAACACGACATCGCCCGAATATTCAGGGCTGGTAGCGCAGGCCAGCCAAACCGAACCGAAGAAGCCCTTGTGCAACTCACTCACGTACTCGAAGCAGCCAATTGCTTTCGAGTCGCCATTCCCGAGCACGGAATCCGTTGCCATCACGTTCGATCCTTTTACGCCGCTCACAACCCTTGCCGTCGCGGAATTCACGGCGAGATTAACACGGCACCGGTCGAGAGCGCGTCCCTATCCACGCTTTGTGCCAGGACAGCCGCGGAGGGGCCACACGGGCGCGGCAACCCCTGGCGGCCGCCAGCACTCCGTTAGCGGCCGCCACGGAGCCAAGGGTCGTTTTATGAGCAAATTCACACACATAATGAATGGCACGCTGCTCGCTTAGCGCCCCCGTGTGGCGCAACGCCACCAATTGCGAGGTGCACATGAAAAAGGAAAGTTTAAAAATTTTACGGGGTCTCGTTGATGGCGTCGAAAAGCGCTTTGGAAAAGGCGCCATCATGGCCCTCGGAGATACACCGTCCGACGCCGTGATGGACGTGATCCCGAGTGGCTCGATCGCCCTCAACGAAGCGCTCGGGATCGGCGGTTATCCGCGCGGTCGGATCATCGAGATATTCGGCCCCGAGTCATCGGGGAAAACGACGCTTTGCCTCCACGCTATCTGCGAGGCGCAGCGAGCGGGAGGAGTCGCAGCCTTCATCGACGCGGAGCACGCGTTTGACCCCACGTACGCGCAGGCCATCGGGGTCGACGTGAAGTCGCTGCTGCTGTCCCAGCCGGACAGTGGCGAGCAAGCTCTGGACATCACGGAGATGCTCACCCGCTCCGGGGAGGTGCAGCTCATCGTGATCGACTCGGTCGCCGCACTGGTTCCTCAGGCCGAGATCGATGGCGAGATGGGTGACAAGCACATGGGGTTGCAAGCCCGACTGATGAGCCAGGCTCTTCGCAAACTCACGGCGATAACCCACAAGAACGCGACCACAATCGTGTTCATCAACCAGCTTCGGCAAAAAATCGGCGTGGTCTTCGGCAATCCGGAGACGACCACCGGCGGCAACGCCCTCAAGTTCTACGCGAGCGTGCGCGTCGACGTCCGACGCATTGGACAAATCACGGCGGGCGAAGAGCCCGTGGGCTCGCGAACCCGCGCAAAAATCATCAAAAACAAGTGCGCCTCACCGTTTCGTAAAGCTGAATTCGACATCCGCTGGGGCAAGGGCATCGACCACGCGACGGAGCTCATCGACAAGGGTTTAGAGCTCGGCGTCGTGGACAAGAACGGTGCGAGCCTGGTCTTCGAAGGACAACGCCTCGGTGCGGGACGTGAGCGCGCTCGTGAAGCGATCCTCGGCTCGGACACGCTCGCACTGGCGCTGCGCAATGCCCTGCAGCCTGAAACCCTCGTCACCCAAACCCAACTTGCCTCGTGAACGAACCCCAACCGAAAACAGGAAATAGAACAACCATGAGCTACTGCCTCAACCGTGTGATGTTGATGGGAAACCTCGGCTCCAACCCCGAGCTCGCCTTCGCGGAGACAGAAAACCCCTGCCTGAAGCTATCGCTTGCCACGACCGACACGTGGCGTGACAAAAACCAGGAGAAACAAGAGCGCACCGAGTGGCACCACGTCGAGATGTGGGGACCACGCGCAAAGAGTCTCTCGGGCTTCCTTAGCAAGGGCATGCGCATCTGGATCGACGGCTCGATCCGCTCGCGCACGGTGGACGGTCAAAACGGAACGAAACGCCGTTTCACCGACATTCGGGCGCGGGACCTCATCGTCGTCGAGCCGAGGCGCGCACGCGGCGAACACGAGGTCCGCGATGCGGCTTCGGCGACGTCGTTTGGGTCGGTGCAGACACCGGCACTGGACCTCGACGTACTCGCCTGAGCGCGCGACAAAAATAGGGACGCCCCGCTCGAGATGAACTCGACGGGGCGTCCATTGAAGCGACCGAAACGGCGGCGCTTACTTGGTCTTTTTCTTGGCGTCGCTCTTCTTGTCCGTCTTCTTGGTATCGGATTTCTTCTCGCTCTTCGGCGAATCGCCCACCTGTTTCGCCGTTTTGGAGCCGTGTTTTTTGGCTTTTTCGGCGCTCTTCGCCTTCTCGTGACCCGAACTCTTCACGGCGTGTTTCCCAGTCTTTTTGCTGGAAGTTCCTTCGCTCGTGGCCTCATGGGCCCCGTCTTTTCCGGCAGCGAGATCGATGACGACGCGATTGCCGGTGGACTTCACCGCATACGCGGGCACCTCACCCCTGAAGTGAACGGTGACCTCGGCACGGTCGGGATAGTTGATGACGTTGAAGGATTCGATTCGCTTGTCCTTGCGAGCCAGCCCGGACGCAGATGAAACGGACTTGCGACCCGGGACGACGAGCGTGAAGCCCGTCGTGCTCTCCGAACCGGTGAAGCCCGCCACATCTCCGTCCATCGTGAGTTTTAGAGAAACCGCATCATGAATGCGCCCCGCGCCCCACTCGGTGCGAAGTCCGGACTTCGACTGAGCGCCGGAATCTGCCCCCACTTCGCTCGGTTCTTCGGAGGCACCGCCGGGGACTGCCGTCGCACTTGGGGGTGCATCGCCGGGTTCGGCTCCGGCCAGGAGCGCATCGGCATTGGGCGGCGTCGGGACAAGCTCGGTCGTTGATAGCGGCGTCGCGCCGAAAAGGGGAACGTTCACCGTCGCGACTGCGGCACCCGGCGCGGTCTGGCCCAAAGGAGCCGCGAGAGCCCCTCCCGCTTTCTCCGCTTCCGGCATGAGGGCTGCGGCGTTGGCGCCCGGAGCTTTTGGGCTCTGCGCGTGGTTCGCGATAAAGTACACGCCGAAAACCGCGAGCGCACCCAGGACCGAAGCCGCGATGGCCTTGCGTCTCGGGTCCATCTTCGTAACTTCAGGTGGGGCCTCATCGGCTGAATTCTGAGCGGCCTTCACCTCTCGAAACATGCGACGACCATCGCTCGTCAAGGCACCGGACGGAGGCGGAGCAGTCATGCGCTTCACCTTGCCACCCTGAGCAACCCCATCCACTCCACGCTTCTTTTTGACGGTATCAAGAAGCGATCCGAGCAATTTGCCTGCGCTCTTGCGAGCTGACGAAAACTTTGGCCCAAGCGTCTTTGCGAAGTCGCCGAGCTTGCCACTCGCCTCGAGAACTCGCACGGAGCTCGCCATCGAAGCTTTCTCGACACGCGGTGCTCGAAGAGCCGGCGTCGCCAAAGTGGGCGGCTGTTCCTGTGACAGGTCATCGGCCTCGAGGAGTTCTTCTGCCGCTTGGAGGTCGGCCTTTGCCAATCTGCGCGGGGGTGGAGCCATTCGCCTCGGGGCGGAGGGGCCGTTATCGATCACGGTCGGCTCGGGCGTCGTCTCCTTCGACGGAAGCTGACCGCCGACGTACATACCGGGGCGCGACGGATGCCGCTCTGCCGAGGGGGCCTCTTCCACTTCATCCTCGTCGGTCGTCGGCAGATCGTCGTAGCGCAACGCAACCACCAGTTGCGGAACGTTGCTGACCCTGTCGATCTCCACGCCGACGTGCTCGATCATTGCGGTGCGACGCCCGCCGAGCTCGACGTCCTCGAGCTCGATGTCGCGTCCCACGCGCAAGAACTCGAGGCTCGAACCCACGAGCACTTCACCGCGGGCACTGTCTTTGACGCGCGCACGCATGGGCGAGCCCAAGCCTTCGATGTGCAATTTCACGCGGGAACCCACGAACGCCCCCTGCGGCTCGTTCGCCCCGGTGCCTTTGTCCATCACGACCGGCTGACACATTTCCTGAAGCAGCTTCGCGCCTTCCTCGTCGAGGCCGATGAAGCGCAAGCCGAACTCCCCGCCGCGCCCCTGCTCGCGGCGCCAGGTCACTTCACCTTCGGCAACCACCTCGCCACCGAAGCCGTCGAAGCGGCACACGAGTCGCTCGCCCATCTTGGGCAAGTAGGCCGTCCGCAAACGGATCCCATCGGGTGAGACATCGATGGACTCCGCCTCGAAGCCCCCCGGTGAACCTGCACCCACATCGACGAGCGCCTCGAAGTGGACACGCGGCGCGGCTGCGTCCCGCCTGTCTGCCCGCGTGCTGGTGCCCTTGGATTCAACGCTCGTCTTTGCCCGACTCATGCACATTCCTCCCGAAGTTCCACCAGCCCAAAAACGGCGGCGAACCAAGGCGTCGGTACCTGCTCCCGAGAGGTTCGGCCAAGTTTGTGAGCGTTGAGGCCCGAAAAAAAATGCAGCTAAAAAAAGCGATAACCGGAGCGAGTCCGTAGCTGACTTTTTCAGGAACTCGTTCACAATAGCTAAGATGGCCAAGCACGCTCCGGGCCGCACTGAAAGCGAATCGGCCTCGCAATGTTCGCCACCAGAAGGGTCGCCACCAGAAGGCTCGCCACCAGCCTCCGAAACGGCGGCGCCGCGTGACGTCGTATTTGTGTGCGGGCAAGGAGAAAGCGGTGATTACGGCGTCATCCGCCAGCGCGAAGACCGGCTCGAGTTCGGTCGGATGCGCCCGACCCGCGATGGGGAACCCATCCACGGGGAGTTGGTACGCCTGAGCCAGCGCCCGGAGCACAATCAGCTCTTCGACGTCGACGTCCTTCACGACGCTCGCCCAGCGGGAGAACGCCCCGGTCCTGCGCAAATCGCGACCCGTGAGTACCGTGAGAACTGGGAAAAGATCTTCGCAACCGGGGGCCGAGAGGCCGATCCGAAATTCGAGAATTGACCGCCCCTTGAAGTCGGCGGACGGGAGCCCTCCCCTTTCCGTTTCGAGTCTCCGTGAAGTCTTTCGAGGTCGAACTACCGTCTGAAGGGCGCGTTACCGGCGCCGCCGACCTCGTCCGCGTGCTGCTAGCGGGTTTGGAAGGCTCACGCATCGCCGTCGCGGGCGCAGCCGGTTCCATTTCCGCACGGGTGGTAGCCGCACTGAGAGCCACCTCGAACCGAGCCGTCGCGGTGTTGGTGCCAGACGGGGCGCGTACCGAGGCCGCTCTCGACGACCTGCGTTTCGCCCTCGGTTCCGTTGAGGTGCTTTCGTTCGAGGCGCCTGAAAGCAGCCCCTACTCCGAGGCCGTGCCGGACTCTGCCGCAGCCGCCCGTCGCATCGCCGCGCTGCACGCGCTCACGCGAACGGATTCCCCGGGCGTGTTCGTCATCAGTGCAAGCGCACTCGTCCGCAAGGTGGTCGCGGCCGAGCGCATTCGAGCACACGGAGTGCGACTGCAACTTGGCGACGAAGTCGAGCGCACCGAGTTGTTGTCGCGACTGACGGCGGCCGGCTATCTGCGGGCCCCGCTCGTCGAGGACCCGGGGACTCTCTCCGTCCGTGGCTCGCTCATCGATGTTTGGGGACCCGGCATGCGCGCGCCGGTGCGACTTGAATTCGACGGTGATTTGCTGCTCGCGATGAAATGGTTCGACCCGAGCGACCAGCGCAGCCGCGAGACTCTCGAGGTCGTTGAGTTGGCGCCCGCGCGCGAAGTATTGCTGGATAAGGAAGCCATTGTCCGCGCGCGAGAACGCCTGCGGGACCTCTGTGACAAAGTAAACTGGCCCTCGACGAAGGCGCGACAGCTCATCGATGAGGTCGCATCGGGACAGGCTTTTTTCGGAGCGGACGGCTTTTTGCCGGCTTTCTCGGAACTCGAACCGCTGTTTTTACAACTTCCCGAGGACACGATTCTCGTCATCGAGGAGCCCAGTATCGTGGCGAGTACGATCGCCGGTTTTTTTGACCGCGCCGCCGCCGATGAAGTCGGAAAACACAGCGTGCCGCATTTTCCGGTCGAGGCACTCGTCACCGACGCGGCCCACCTCGAAAGCTGGCTCCGCTCTCGGACCGGCCTCGGACTGAATGCCTCCCCCATCGCCGGCGAACCCGGCGTCTGGGCGGACTTCGCTTCGCCCCGTCCTGATGGCCTGACGCTGGCGGCGCGCGCACCGGATGAGCTTACCCGCGCCCTCACCGAGGCCCGAGGCGAACGCGGTCACGGAACCGGGCTTACCCCGCTCGTCGAGCGAATCCAGGCCTGGCAGGCTGCGGGCCTCCAGGTCACGCTGGCTGCCCGCAGCCGCGTGCAAGCCGAACGGATAGCCACGATGCTCCGGCACCGAAAGCTCGCAGTTCGGGTCGCTGAAACCCCTGCCGAACGCGCGCTGGCCCCACGGGCGTCCGAGGGCACCGTGACCGTCGCTGTGGGACCGCTCAAGCGCGGTCTCCTCGCGCCAGCGGAGGGCGTGGCGTGGGTCACCGAGGAAGAGATCTTCGGAAGTCGCGTACGCCGTCAAAAGCAACCGAAGCAGGCGTCCGAGAACAAGACGAAGAAGCTCCTCGAAGACCTTCGCAACCTCGCCATCGGCGACTTCGTGGTTCACGTCGAACATGGCATTGGCCGCTACGAAGGGCTGCTCGTGCGCGACGTCGGCGGCCAAAAAGTCGACCTCCTGTTGGTCGAATACGCGGGTGGCGACCGACTCTACTTACCGGCCTACCGGCTGAGCCTCGTGCAGCGTTACCGGGGCTCGGATGCCACTCCGAAGCTCGACCGGCTCGGTGGCCAATCCTTTGGCCGCACGAAGTCGAAGGCAAAAGCTCGCATTCGCCAGATTGCCGATGAATTGCTGAAACTTTACGCCGAACGACGCGAGGCCGTCGGCGTGAGCACGCCGCCTATCGACGACGAATACCGGGCCTTCGAGGCCGCGTTTCCCTACGAAGAGACGGACGACCAAGCGCGCACGATCGCCGAGGTGGCGAGTGACCTCGAGGCTCCGCGCCCGATGGACCGCTTGGTCTGCGGCGACGTCGGCTTCGGCAAGACGGAGATCGCTTTGCGGGCGGCGTTTCGGGTGGCGATGTCGGGTCGCCAGGTCGCCCTGCTCTGCCCGACGACGATTCTTGCCCAGCAGCACAAGAACACCTTCGAAGAGCGCATGTCCGGGTACCCACTGCGCATCGAAGCTTTGAGCCGCTTCCAATCGCCAAAAGAACAACGCGGAATCATTCAGGGCCTACGAAGCGGCTCGGTGGACATCGTCATTGGTACGCACCGAATGCTCTCAAAAGACGTTCACTGGAAGCGCCTGGGGCTGCTCATCGTCGATGAAGAACAGCGCTTCGGGGTGACCTCGAAAGAGCGCATTCAATCCCTGAAGACCGACATCGACGTCCTGACGTTGTCCGCGACGCCGATCCCGCGAACCTTGCAGATGGCCGTCGCAGGCGTACGCGATCTGTCCATCATCACAACGCCCCCGGTCGATCGTCGAGCCGTTCGCACCATCGCGACCCGCTGGGATCCGATCGTCGTTCGCGAAGCCGTGACACGTGAGCTCGGACGCGGCGGCCAGGTTTTCTTCGTCTTCAATCGAATCACTGGCCTCGGCGAGCGCGCACAACTCCTGCAGCAACTCGTTCCCGAAGCGCGCATTGCGACGGCCCACGGACAGATGTCCGAGGACGCCCTCGAACGCGTCATGCTCGAGTTCATCGCGGGCGAACACGACGTGCTGTGCGCCACCGCCATCATCGAGAATGGACTCGACATTCCTCGCTGCAATACGATCATCATCGACCGTGCCGATCTCTTCGGGATGTCGCAGCTCTATCAGCTGCGCGGTCGCGTAGGCCGGTCGCGGGCGCGTGGTTACTGTTACCTCGTCGTGCCCGGCGAGCTCTCCGACGATGCACGCGTGCGAATTGAAGCACTGCAGCGTTACACGGAGCTCGGTTCGGGCTTTCAGCTGGCCTCGCTCGACCTCGACCTGCGCGGCGGTGGAGACCTCCTCGGAGCCGAGCAGAGTGGGACGGTCGCATCGGTGGGCCTCGAGATGTTCTGCACGATGCTCGACGAGGCGGTCGCGGAATTGAAGGGCGAGCCGGTCACGAGCGCCATCGATCCCGAGCTATCCTTCGACGTGGAAGCCCTGCTCGAAGACGACTACATCGGCGACGTCGGGGTTCGCCTTTCGCTTTACAAACGCTTCGCAGTTGCGGCGGACCGCGACGAAGTCATGCAGCTGGCGCAGGAGATGGAGGACCGTTTCGGTCGCCCTCCAGAAACCGCGCGAAGGCTTGTGGAGTTGATGGCGCTGAAGACCGAGCTGCGCCGCCTGCGGGTGCTCGCGTGCGAAGCGACGGCGGCCAGCGCGACGTTGCATTTGCGGGACGATACGCCGTTCGACGCAGCCAAACTGCTGGTGCTTATCGGGGCCACGCGCGGTCAGTGGAAACTCACGCCCGACATGCGCCTGTCGCGACGTACCCTCCCCGGTGAGCGCATTTCAAACGGCCTCGAGGCGGTCGAGAAGCTCCTCGACGAAGCCCGAAATTGCGTCACATTCGAATGATCGCGGCGCCCCAGGTGATGCCCGCGCCGAGCCCGCACAAAAGCACGGTGTGACCGGGACGAATGGTGCCAGCGCGAACGGCGCGGTCGAGCGCTATCGGGATCGACGCCGAGAGCGTGTTGCCGACAGACTCGGTATCGAGGACGAAGCGCTCCATCGGAAACGCGAGCCGGGCCGAGATGGTTTCGATGACTCTGAGCTGACCTTGCTGCGGCACCACCCAGTCAAGCTCGGCACTCGTGAGGCGTGCAGCCTTCAAAGCTTGCATCGAATAGGCCGTCAAACGACGGACCGTGAGTTCCCGAAGACGCGGACCTTCGACGCGCAAAAACTGCCGGCCGCGAGCCAGGCCATCGGCATCGAGCGGCTCGGCCGAACCACCGCCAGGGATCCCCATCAATTCCGCGTAAGAGCCATCCGCGTGGATCGACATCGAGAGGAGCCCGGTGGCGTCGAGGCTCTTTCCCAGCACGACGGCTCCCGCGCCATCACCGAACAAGGCCCGGGCCGTCCGGTCATCGGGGGCGAGGAACCGCGAGGGCGCGTCGGCCGCCACCACGAGCACCGTCTTGAACATGCCCGTCGCGATAAACTGGTCCGCGATGGTGAGCGCATAAAGGAAGCCCGCCGACGAAGCGTTGACATCGAACGACGGGATCAATTCCGCGCCGAGTTTTTGTTGAACATGCGCCGCCGTGGCGGGCAACGGAGCATCGCCCGTCGAGGTGGCGAGGATGATCATGTCGAGGTCTGCCACGGTGAGACTCGCGGCCGTGATAGCCGCTCGTGCGGCCGTCACCGCGAGGTCACTGGTCGTTTGCCCGTCTTCGAGCACGTGACGGGAACCGATCCCGGTGCGCTCCCGGATCCAGGCGTCGGTCGTCGCGAGCTCAGCCTCGAGCTGCGCATTCGTCACGATCGTTTGCGGCAAGGCGCTGCCAGTCCCGAGGATTCGTGACCGCGGGGTAGCGAACGGCCGGTGCATGCCTGTCACCGTTACTCGAAACACCGCCGCGCCGAGTGGGGAATTTACGAAGAGCACGGTCGGCAAGCACTAGCGCCCCCGGCCCCCGTTGGTTATGGTGCCGCCCCGATGGCAACCGAGTCACCAGAATCGCCGGAACTCAACGTAGACGGCAGCGAACCCACGGCTCCCCCGGCCGAAACGACCGCCGCAAGCGAAGAGCCCGCTGTTGCGCCAGCACCGCCGGCCGAAACGACCGCCGCAAGCG
>CANMZR010000127.1 GCA_947502375.1 Polyangiaceae bacterium | reverse complement strand
ACCGGGGTTGTCTCGCAGAAGCTCGACCTTCACGAACGGCATGCCACGCTTGAGCAGCGCGAGCGGGTAGTAGCAGGTCGGATTTCGGGACTTCCAGCGACCGCGCCGCGCGAGAAGGCCGAGCGACAAGTCCTCGACGGGCGCGACCACCGCGGAACGTAAGCCCTTCTCGCTCATGAACCTCGAGAGGCCGACTTCGTAGTTGAGGATGATCTGCCGCTTGTCGCGGTACGGAAGCACGCTGTCCCAGAATTGCCGAAACGCAGGGGAGCGAAGCGCGGCCGCGCGAAACACGAGAAAGTAGCTCTGAAGGTGCGGCGCGATGTCCTGATTGTTGGTCATGCCCCAGTAGTCGCAGTCGCTCGCAGCCATCCTCGCGAACACGTCAGCGAGTGGACGCACGGGGCCAAAGACACTGGAATTGACGAGGACGATTTCGTCCCACGCGTCGAGATCCGTCACGGCGAGCGCGCGCTGCCACATGCCGAAATCGAGGCCAACGTTATCTTTTAAGATCGTCGTGCCGCAGGTCGGCGCAAGCTTCGCGAGCTCGACCTCGGAGAGCGGCGAGGTGGACACGAAGATGATGTCATCGCACACGTCGCGGAGCGCCTGCAGGTAGTGCAAGACGAAACGCTTCACCTCGGCCTTGGCGTCGTAGTGGGCGAAGATTGCGAGCCGGCGCATGGCGGGACGGAGTTACACGCGTTCGGCGCGTGCGTCATGCGCGTTGGCACCCGAGCGGCTCGGGTTGGCAGGCACCTAGGCCAATGGTAATGACACCCCATGCTCCTGCGACGTCGGCTCTTCGAGGCGGTCCACCCCGCGCGACTTGCGACGTACCCACAAGCGATTGCCGAGCTGCCGACCATCGACCTTGGCTGCGGCCCACACAAGCGCCGAGGTGCCATCGGCCTCGACATCGAGCCGGGCCCCGGCATCGACCACGTCGTCGACTTCGAGCGTGAACCGCTGCCGTTCGCCGATGGTGCGGTCGGCTACGTGTACTCGTCGCATTGCCTCGAGCACTTGCGTCAGCCGATGCCCGTGATGAAAGAACTCACTCGTGTTGCCGCAGACGGCGCAGGCCTTGAGATCTGGCTCCCCTACGGTTTTCACAATGAAGGCCAGCTCGTCGACCATTACGTCTTATGGAACGAAGAGCAGTTCATGCACATCTCGGCGCTATTTCCTCAGATCTGGGCTGAGCGGCTCGGCGGCGGCTGGTGGGAACTTGACGAGCTTGTCTTCCACGTCGAGGAGAACACGCTAAACGAGCTCATCCGCCACGGAGACGCTCTGCCTTACGCGCTGAAGTTCTACCGCAACGTCGTGCGCGAGCTCGGCATCCTCGGCCACATCCGCAAGGGTCCTCCCGAGCAGGCGCGCAAGGTGGTTCCGAAACGCACCTTCGTCGTGACGCGGAATCAAGACGTGCGTCGGCCCGTCGAGCCGGTGGGTTTGCTCGATCGCGCGAAGAGCATCCTGCGCCGCTAACGGCCTGCGGCGAAATAACTTGGGCAGAGGTCCGATGCGCGAAGGGTCGCGGCTCAGGCGGGTGGCCGAAGCAGCAACGCGACATGGGGTGCCGCGAGGTTCGGGAAGTGCGCCACGAGGGGTCGAGAAAGCAGCTTGCCGAGCTTGAATGCGCGCGACGCCACATACTGAGCGACAGTGTCGCCAGCGGTGGGTGTGGGTCGCGTGCGTCTCATGATGGAGAGCGGCAGTTCGAATAGAAGCGTGTGCGCCCCCGGGACCTCCCAGCCATCCACCATCGTGTCCTCGATGGTCCAGTGTTGCGACGCCACCAACTTGTGAAACGTCTCCCAGGTGAAGTGGTGCAAATGCGTGCGGTCGAGGATCCCCGTGTCCTGGTACTCGAAATCGCCTCGAAAAAAGAGCTGCGCGCGAATGCTCCACGTCGCGAGGTTCGGGACCGCGACGATGCCGCGCGGCGCTAGGTTTCCGGGGGAGGCCGAAGCCGGGGTGAGCCAGCGCTTGAAGTGCTCGAGCACAGGGGCCGGATTCGCGAGATGTTCGAGCACGTCCGCCGCGATGACGATGTCATAGCCAGTTCCGAGGGACGTGCGGAAGGCCTCATCCTCGAGCGAACCTGTGTGCACCTCGAGGCCGTTGGCTCGCGCCACCTCGGCGGCGGCCAGATCGACCTCGACACCCGTGACGTGGCAACCCTTCTCACGCATTAGAATGCGACCGATGTAACCGGTCGCGCAGCCGAGCTCGAGCACGCGCGACCCTCGCGGGACCCAGTCAATCACCTGCAGGTGCGTGGGGCTCAACCCGTGATCGGCGACCACCTTGCCATACCGCTCCGCGCCGTCCGTCATAGGGAATACTCGTGTAGCACACCACCCGGGCGCTTTCACCCCGCGCCGTCGCTCGACGCGTTGTCGACCACGATGATCTCGAGCGAGGGCCACTCGGTCGCGAACAACGACGCGATGCTGGTACGCAGATCGCCCTCTCGGTGGTAGCTGACGATGAGGGCGGAGACAGGTCATCACGTCGCGGTTGGCTTCCGCCGCACATTGTCGAAGGCGGCTTTGGCGCCGCGAAAGTCCATGGCGGCGTAGAGTCCTGCGAAGGCCGCAGCGCAGAGCAAAGTGGCTCCGACGAGCGTCATTGGACCCTTTAGCCAGGGTAACACGAGCCATCGCGCGCCGACCGAGACCACCGCGCAGGCGGCCACACAGGTGCGCACGACGGCGAGGAAGCGCGCCTCCGGAAACATGCGCTTCATGACGTAGACGACCGCCAGGTTTCCGAAGACGACGTGGACGCAAAGACCGAGTGCAAAGGCGAGCATGGTGGGGGAGATCCACATCGCGACGCGAACGGCAACCCAGTTGAGGAGCGTCCACGCGAACGATAGGCGCATCACGATTTGCGGCTTGCCGATGGCGTCGAGCGCACCGGCGAGGATCGGACTCACGAACCCGATGGTGATCACCACTGCGAACACGTAGAGCGTCGGAAGCGCGGGCAGCCACTTTGCTCCGTAGAGCACTTCGACGATCCCCGGACCCAAGCCGAGGAAGAGCGCCACCATGAAAAAGGTCGCGACGGCACACAGGCGAACCGACGCCTCCAGCGTCCGCGCGAACTCGACCGGGCGATCCTGAAGCCGACTGAACAGCGGAAAGTTCACGCGCGACAGGATGTCGACCACTTTGAGAGAGAACCACGCCGTGTTCTGCGACCAGCTCACGATGCCGAACTGCTCGCGTCCGAGCATGCGCCCGCCGAGGATCGGGGTGACAGCCCCGTTGACGAAGCCGACGGCAGCCTTCGTCTGAAACGCCACGCCAAACCGAAGCACCGGGATGATGCCGCGACGGTCGAACACCAAGCCCGGCGCAAAGGGTCGCATCGAATACGCCACGACGAGGCCGACCAGGCCCTGCAGAAGCACGGCCGCGATGAGCGACTTCACGCCCCAGCCGAGCGCCGCAAGGACGACAGCGGAGCCGTAGAACGTGATTGAAAGCACCACATCGAGCACCGCGAGACGACCGAACTCGAGGTTGCGCTCCATCAAGATCGCCGGGAGTCCGCGTAGCGATACGAGCAGAAACCCGCCCGAAAGCGCCCGCATCAGATTCTCGCTGGACGGCGGTAAATCAGGCCAGAATCGCACGACGAACGGAGCGGCCGCAAAGACGAGAGCAACCACGGCGCAGCCCATCGCGAGCTGGGCCCAGAAGATCGTCGAGAGTTCGTCGTGCGTCGGCGCCGAGCGCTGCTGCACCAACGCCGCACCGAGGCCCGCGTCCCCGAACAGGGTAAAGAACGAGAGCGCAAACTGCACGAGCCAGAAGGTCCCGTAGTCCGTCGGACCCAGCAGCCGCGCCAGGTAGACCATGCCGCCGAGGACAATGAATTGCTGCGCGATCGTGCGCAGGGTGAGGAGAACAACCCCCATCCGCGCACGGCGGCGAAGCTGCGCGGCGTCGACCGTTGGAGCGTCCGTGTTTTTTCGAGCGTCCTCGCCGCTGCAGGGCGCAGGGGCAGGCGCCTCCGGTGCAACAACGTTCGCTACCGCGACCTCGTGCTCCTCCGCTTCGCTCACGGACCGGCTCCGCCTTCCCCTCGGTCGACGAGCTCGGGCGGGCAGCGCACGGGCAAACTTCGATGGGCGCTACCACTCTCGCGAAGGCAGACGCGGCCCGCGAGGCGGATTCGCTCACCGTCCTCGAGATCACTCGGGCAGGGCACGGAGTCTCCAAGGACCCGCTCGCTCCGAACCACGGTAAAAAGCACGCAGCGGTCGCCGGCACGCTCGAGAACATGCGGCGGTCGGGTCATCGTCATCGAGCTCGCAACAGGTGCAAACGACGAGGCGGCGAGCGACGAAACGGGCTTGGCACCCGCTCGAACTTCAGCGTCGCAACCGACGACGGCGAGAGGCACAACGAGCAAACGCAATCGCAGGGGGTAGGACCAAAAACCGCAGAAGCTCATATCGGAGCGGGCCAGAGCAACATCGTGAGCTTCGTGAGCACGAAGTCGCTTATCAGAATGGAAACCGAAATCGCGACGACACTGCGGGTGGTTGCATCGCCAACGCCCTGCGTTCCGCCGCGCGTGATGAACCCATAATGGCAACCGACCAGTGCCGTGATGGCGCCGAAGAACGGCGTCTTGAACATGCCACTCAGGTAATCTTCGAAGCGCACGGACTCGAGCGCCGTCTGCAGAAAGAAACCCATCGGCAGACCAAATTCGATGTCGGTGATCACCATCGCGCCGGCAAACCCGAGGACGAGTGCAAAAGCCGCGAGCACCGGCATGACGACGACACTTGCGAGCAAACGCGGCACCACGAGCTTCTTGAACGGATCGGCACCGAGTGCACGAATCGCGTCGATTTGCTCGGTCACCGCCATCGAGCCAATCTCGGCGGTGATGCCGGAGCCAATGCGTGCGCCCACGACGACGGCGGTAAGGGATGGCGCAAGCTCGCGTGAGAACGACAACCCGATGATGCGGCCGGTGTACTCCATGCCGCCAAACTTCTGCAGGCCGTAGGCGAACTGCGTCGCCATCACGAGGCCAGTGAAGAGCGCGACCACCGACGCGATACCGAGGGACCGAACGCCGAGCGCTTCCATCTGATGGATGGTCTCGCGCCCTTCGAATGGCGAGCGAAAAATCGCCAAAATCGTGGACCAGGTCATCTCGGCGATCTGGCCCAGGTGCTCGAGCAAGCGCAAAAATGCGCTCGGGCGCGCGGCCGCTTGAGCCACGAAAGCCGCCCGCGTGGACGGCGGGGGGACCGAGGTGGGGTTTGCGTCACTCATGGGGAACCACTGTCGTAAAGCTTTCGGCAAACTTGGCGAACGCGGGCTGGCCGCGGTCAAAGGTGCTCGGCGGCGCGAAGTACAAAAGATCGTAAACGCAGCCGTCTTTCTTTAGCACCCAGACATCGTAACGCATCGGCACGCCGTCCAGCTCAGCCGAGAGACGCGAGTGCAGGGCTTCACGACCATCGAATGGCGCGAGGGTCTGCTCTTCGATGGTACGGCGCGTGAACTCGATGAAAAGGTGCTGGGTCAAGGCCGTGAGGGGCACGTCATCCGAAGTGAGACCACAGCGCGCGTTCACGAGAACCGTGGCCTGAGCGGTCGCATCCCGAAAGGCCAGCGCGGCTTCGCGACCGGGCAAGGCTTGCCACCCAGGGGGCACCGCAGAAACGGCAAACGAAACCCCGCGCGCGCGATAAACGCGGCCATCAAACTGCGCGCCGCAACCGATGCAAGCCAACAGCAGAAAGCTCCAAAGCCGAGGAATCATTCGTGGACAGGCTAGTACAGCGGGCTCCGCGTCACCAGCGCGGGGACCCCCGAAAGCGCGACCGTGGGACCGGCGCCGCGGGCTCGTCAGCCATTCGCGCGGGCGGCTGCCAGGCTTCAGCCGTGGCCTGGCGACGTGCCGCCTGCGGGTCGAACAGCAGCCTGACGAGCAGCATGCCAGCCATAAACCCACCGAGATGGGCAAAGAAGGCCACCCCTCCGCGAGTCGAGCCGGACGCGGACACCCCGCTCACCAGGTTCACGAGGAAGAACTCGAGGATCACGAGCCACGCGGGCAACCGAAAGAGCGGCCCAAAGATGAGCCACAGCGGCGGAACCGGGTTCAATACCGTCACGGGTGCGGTCGGATGGAGCGAACCGTAAGCCGCGAGAACGCCGGCTATCGCGCCAGAAGCCCCCACCATCGGCACCCTCGAGGTCGGATCCGCGAGCAGCTGAACGAGCGCCGCTCCGAAGCCGCAGAGCAGGTAAAACACAGTGAAACGTGCGCGACCGAGGGCATCTTCGACGTTGTCCCCGAAGATCCAAAGAAAGAGCATGTTGCCGGCGAGGTGCCACCACGTCTCAGGGGCGTGCAGGAACATGCTGGAAAAAACGGTCGAGAGTTCCGCCGAAGGACTTTCAAGGAAACGGGCGGGCACGAATCCCAGGTCGAAGAGCAACCACTTCTGCCCCGACGCTATGGCGGCCGACTCCCACAGGTAGGCCAGCACGTTCACCGCGACCAGGGCGTAGGTGACGACGGGCGTTCGCTTCGTCGGCAGGTGATCGCGCAGCGGGAACATCGTGCGAGCAGGTTAACCATCCGCAGGCAGCGGCGCCACTCGCCGACAGGACGTGGACGAATGGCGCGCTAGGCCTTAAACTCGAGGCCCGTGCCAGACTTGTATTCCACCCTAGGCGTTGACCGCAACGCCACTTCCCCGGAGATCAAAAAGGCGTACCGGAAGCTCGCCTCAAAGCTCCACCCGGACAAAAATCCGGGCCCCGCCAACGAACAAAAATTCAAGAAACTAACGGAGGCTTACGAGGTTCTTTCGAACGATGAGCGGCGCGCCGCCTACGACGAGTTCGGTGACATCGCGCTCCGCCAAGGCTTCGACGTGGCGCGGGCCCGAGCGATGAAGAATGGCTTTCCTGGCGGTGGCATGCCCGACGGCATGGGGGATCTTTTCGGCGGTGGGGGCGGCCCGGGTCCCGGCGGCCTCGGTGACATGCTTGGCGACCTTTTCGGACGGGCACGCGGTCGCGGTGGGCCGAGACCGGGACGCGGCTACGACACCAGCAGCACCGTGGTTCTCGAGTTCGTCGATGCCGTACGCGGAACGACCGTCAAGGTCGCCAGCTCCAGCGACAGCGAGGGCATGTCGTTGCGGATCCCCCCGGGAGCCCAGGACGGCAGCAAGATCCGGTTGCGTGGCCAGGGCGGAGCGGGACGAAGCGGAGGGCCGCCCGGCGATCTCGTCCTCACCGTAGAAGTGAAGACCCATCCGCAATTCCGGCGCGAGGGAGACGACCTGCACCTCGACCTGCCGCTGACGCTTCGGGAGGCGTACCACGGAGCGCAGGTACCGGTTCCTACGCCCCATGGCGAAGTGCGATTGAAGGTGATGCCGCGCACCCAGAGCGGACAAAAAGCACGCCTCCGAGGTAAAGGCGTGCACCGAAAAGAGACGGAACCGGGCGACCTCTACGTGCGCTTTCTGGTCATCTATGCGGACGCTGGTGAGGAGACCGCGCGCCTCATCGACGAACTCTCGGTGGATGCTCCGGACCCACGAAAAAGCATTGCGTTCTAGCGGTGTAAAGCAGCGGTCGCTTGCGCGACTCGAATGGCGTGAAGCCGCGCGGCGACGCTGGCCAACGACACCTCGACCACGGCCAACGGATCGGTCGCCTCGCTCACGGGCACGCCGACGGTGCACCAGCAACTCCCGTGTTGAGCCGTAACGACCTCGTCGCCGAGCAGGAACGACGCGGCTCCCCCCGGCGTGATGAAGCCAACCGAGCCGCCCCAGACCTGTCGGCTCGACTCTTCGAGCTGACGCGACAACCGGAGCGCATCCAGACTTGGCGCGCCCACCGAAAGCCGCTCGGGTAGCGCCCGACGCATCACCTCGACCATGGGCGCACCCGCTTCACGATGACGCCGCTGGTGCACGAACGCACGGCCCGAGCCAAATATCTCGAGCCGCGCTTGAACGGGACTCTCGCCGAAATCGAGGTAATAACCTTGAGCGGGAAGGCTCGACTCCGAACCGCGGGCGCTCATCGAACGGAGCGCGCGATAGGCATCGAAGGCATCCGCCCCGGCGAGCGGCGTCGTGAACGTGCGCGCAAGCGAGAACGCATCGAGCTCGGACACGAACGCGCGGGCCCTCGCCGCACGAGCTTGAAACTTTTCATCGACCAGGTCGCTATGGACCGTGGGCGGCGGTGCCTTGGGCAGCAGGGCTGCGAGTGGCGCCGGATCCGGGCCGTTTTTCATCTCCCACACGCAACGCTCGGCGACTCGGCCCTTCGCGGGCCCGGCGACCGTGATTGTGCTCTCACGATGGTCGAACACCACCACCGTGGCCCCCGTTGCAAAGACTCCTGCGGGACCTTCGTCCTCGAAGAGCCTGACCCGATTCCAGAGGCTCGCCGCGCTGCTCGAAAAAAAGCCAGCGGAACCGAGTGCCAGCGCCTCGGCAAAGGACGCGGGCTCGGCCAGCGCCTCGAAGTGCGCCGCCTGCAATTCGACCCCATCCACTCCGGGCGGAATCGACTCGCAGCTGCGCACCCGATAACCGAGGATCGAATAACGTCCCGCCTCCCCAGTTGACTCGATGGACTCGAACAAAAAGGACGCGCGCCCTGGCGTGTAGCTTCGCAACCGAGCATATGCGGTCAGCGGATCAAGGCCCAGGTCGTTGACAGAAATGACGGAAAGCTCACTCGCCTCCATGTTCCTCCTCCAAGTGATTCGTCGAACGCCGAGCTAGAACGTCCCAAAGAGCTCGCGCAGTTTTACCTGCAGACCGGCTGATATTTTATACAGCGACGAGATCGAAGCGGAGGTCTCCGCGCGCTCGATCTGGGAGAGCAACGACACGCTGAGAGCGGTCCGACGCGCCAGTTGCTTCAAGGTCAAACCAAGAGCCTTTCGGTGGTGGCGAATCGTCTCGCCTATCACCTTGTGAAGCTCCTCTTCGGGCGTGACACTGAGCCCCTTGTCACGCATCACCCGAGTGATGACGTCGCGGAACTCGTCCACGTTGAACGGTTTCTTCAAGTAATCAACGGCATCGAGCTTCATCGAGGCGACCGCCGTATCAAGATTCGGGTAGCCGGTAAAAATCACGACGGCGAGGTCTTTGTCATGCTTGCGGATATCGCGCAGCACCTCGATGCCGTCACGCTTCGGCATCATCAGATCGAGGATGACGAGGTGGTACTCGTGCCGCTTCAGCTCGGCGGTCACACCCGTCGGCTCGGTCATCACCTTGACGGTGTAGCCATCACGCTCGAGGAGCGTTTGCATGTAATCGCAGATCGCTCGATCGTCATCGACGATCAATATCCGCAACGGAGCGCGCTCGATTCCCACTGAATTCTCCTTCGCTGAAACGCGCGGAGAGTTTAACTGGCTGGACCCAAACATTCCACTGGTGCTGGAGGCAAAGCGACACGTTGGAGCGGGCACGCGCGCCCACGGAGAACCGGAAGCGAGCCGCGCCCCTCAGGCTTTGCGGAGAAACGTCTCGTAGTCGGCGACGTCGAGCTTCGAGCCGAGGGCCAGCGGGATGCGTTGGTGGAGCCGCTCGGGGACCACGTCCACGACGCGCCCTTGGCCGGTGCTGGCAGCGCCGCCGGCCGCTTCGAAAATGAATGCGAACGGGTTGGCCTCGTACAGAAGCCGCAGGCGCCCCGTAGGGTTCGAGGAGTCCGCCGGGTACGCAAAAATGCCGCCGCGCAGGAGCGTGCGATGCGCGTCCGCGACCAGCGTGCCGACCCACCGCAAGGTGCGACCGCGCTTGCCGTCGGGCTTCGGGCGTTTCAGCGACGCGACCCAATCGCGCACCGCCGGCTCCCACAGATCCGCATTGCTCTCGTTGACGGAGTAGCTGTCCCCGCGCTCGGGAACTCGGATGTTCTCGTGCGAGAGAAAAAAATCACCGATGACGGGGTCGTACGTGAACCCGTGGACGCCCTCGCCGCTCGCGAGCACGAGCATCGTCGAAGAGCCGTAGATGACGTACCCGGCGGCGAGCAAGTCGCGGCCGGGGCGCAGAAAGTCCGCTTCTGTCGGGGGTCGATCGTGGCGCTCACCATCGGGAAACCGATGCAGAATGCCGAAAATCGTGCCGATCGAAATATTGACATCGATGTTGCTCGAACCGTCGAGTGGATCGAAAACGACGAGGTATTTCGACGAAGGATGCGAAGAGAGCACACGCACCTCCTCCTCTTCCTCGGTGGCCGCCGCGGCACAGTGGTGGCGACGACCGAGCACCCGAAGGATGGTCGAATTCGCTTCTTCATCGAGCTTTTGCACAAGCTCGCCCTGCACATTGGTAACGCCGGTGTAGCCGAGTGCGTTTCCGAGACCGGCACGCCGCACCTTCGAGGAAACTTGTTTCGCTGCGAAGGCGAGCTGATTCAAGAGCGAGGTAAAGGCACCCGAGGCGTAAGGCTTACCCATCATTCCTTCGAGGATGTGGGTCTCGAGTGTCACGCCGAGGCGCGAACTCGGCGGCGACGAGGGTTCCTGGGGCGACATGAGGGGTAGCGTCTGCGTCTCCTCGGGCGTCGTCAAGGCTCGGCCGCGGGCGACGTCGACAAGGCCGGCAACTCGACGACGAAACGTGCGCCTTTTAGGCCGGGTTCTTGGTGGATCGAGCCGCCTGCAGCCTCGACGATGCCGCGGCATACCGCCAGACCGAGGCCGGTACCCTTGCCGACCTCTTTCGTGGTGACAAAAGGCTCGAAAAGCCTTGCGTGGACGCTGGGGTCCACCCCGCCACCGTTGTCCTCGACCTCGACTCGAACGCCAGTCGGCACGCACTTCGCCCGTACGATGACCGTTCCGCCGGGCTTCGGAGCCGCATCGCCCGCGTTGAGGATCAGGTTCAACAGCACTTGCTCGATGCGCTCGGAAGCCAACGGAACCTGCGCAAGTTCGGGGTCGAGCTCGGTCAGCAATTCGAGCTCGCGAAAACTTCGCTGCGGCGTCACGAGCTGCACCACGTAGCGGATCGCTGCGGCGACGTCGCCACGCCCCTCGGGTTCGTTGCTCCGCAGCTCGCTATTCGCAGGTCTCGAAAAATCCAACAAATCTCGGAGCACGCGCTGAACGCGCTCGGTCTCACGCTTCATGCGAACGAGGAAATCACGCTCCTCTTCGTCTAGATTTTGGCTCTCGAGCAGGAGCTCCTGGAACGACGAGATGGCCGCCAGCGGATTGCCAATCTCGTGCGCGAGCCCCGCGGACAAACGACCGACGGAGGCCAGCCTCGCACTTCGTACGACCGTGTCTTGAGCGCGCTCGAGCTGCTCCTTACCCGCACGGACTTCGGCGATGGTGCGTCGCAGTTCCTCTTCATCCGAACGGAGGCGCGAGGTCATCGTGGCCAGCGAAGAGCCCAACTCGACAAGCTCGCGAGCACCCGCGGCCGGTGCGTTCAGCTCTCTTGCGCCTTCGGCCACCCGTCCTGCCGCCCGCGACAAGCGCTGCAGGGGGCCGATGACGAAACGCGTGAGGATCCCGTACGACAGGAGCAACATCGTCAGGCCAAGAAGGCCAATGTAAAGCGCCACCAATCCAACGACCGGGGTGGCTCGGAGTGCCTGGGCGTCCACCACCAGCAATGCCGCCACCGACCCCTGGGCGCTCGGGACGAGGACGACGAGCCCG
>CANMZR010000126.1 GCA_947502375.1 Polyangiaceae bacterium | reverse complement strand
CAATGGCATCCGAGCTTTATCGCTACCTCAATTTCAACGAGCTCAAGCCTTACGTGAACAAGGCGTCAAAGGCCTTGCTTCCCGTGCTGCAAAGCTGAGCGGAGTTCGAACGCGATGCCTAATCGACCGAAGGCCAGGTGATATGCACGCTGACGGTCGCACCGCGTCCCTCGATAGGGCCGCGAAAACCCGACGCGGCAAACACGCTTTCGACACACGCGGCGACCTCGTGCAGCGCCGGGTCCTCTGCGGACACAAGCACGCTGGCGGGAAGGACCATGCCGTCCGCGCGAATATCGAAGTGAAGCAAGATGGTGTCGGAAGGTGGAAGCTTGCCGTTTGGCAGCCGGCATGAACGCGCGAATTCCCAGTAAAGTTGCTCGCGACTCGCGCGCTCGAGGAGCGGGGAGCTGAGCAAAGGGCGAACGAGCACCCTTCCCACCACCGAGCCATTGGGTTGGTCGGCTGCCTTATTGGGGCCGCTCGGCTCGCCGCTCTCGGGTATTGAAGCGCGGCCGTTCTTTTTTTGGTGAGTGTCCGAACCGACCAGCGTGGTGCCCTTAGGGCCGATCACTCGCCCATGTTCGGCCGGCACCAGGGCGAGCAGTTCGACAAGCGCGGTCGGGTCAACCTGGCTCGGTGTCGGTCGCGCTTCAGGGTTGGCTTTCCCGACGGGCAGCACCACTTCGGTCGTGCCCGCGGGACCGGAATCGTGACGCCTGCCACAAGCGCCGGCAGCGAAGAGCGCGAGAAGCGCCGCCGACGAGCTCACGAACCAAGGTCGCATGCCCAAGCTGTACCACGGGTGCCCGTGAACAAGCTTCGACTGAGTCAGGCGGTCAACCGTTGCGTCCGGTTGTTCAACGAGCCGCGCGCCGTCGGGTCTACGCTGCCCTTGGTGTTGCGCATTTACTCCATCCTCACGCGCTGTAAGCGTTCTTTTCGAGGCTCGCTCGCTGGTCGAGTTGCAGGGGTGAGCGCCGTGGCCATCCTTGCCGGGGCGAGCGCGGGTCTGCTGCCCGCCGTCGTCGGTCGGGCGGTCGCCACGCTCTCGGGCGCTACCGGTTCCGCACCGGTGGGCCGCTTCGCGGTGCTTCTTGGGGCGTGCGTTCCCAATTCTCCTTTCTGGCTCATTGCAGCCACGCTCGTGGCGACCATGCTCGTCGTGGGCATCAGCGTCGCTTCGAGCCGCCTTGCGTCCGCGCTCTCGGGCGATATGACGGCGGCTTTGCGAATCGAGCTCTTGCGGGCCGTCGTGCATGCCTCTCCTCGCGCGGTCTCCGAGGCCTCGCCTTCGGCCGGAGGCGACAGCGTCGAGCCGCGCCCAGGTCGGCCCGGGGGCGAAAAGCGAGGTGGCGCCCTCGTGCAACTCGCGGTGTCGCGTGAGGCGGCCCTGGTCAGTGATTTTGCAGTGTCCATCTTCACGTCGCTGCCACAAGCCGTGGCCACGCTGCTCGTCCTCGCGGTGGAGCTCGCGACGGGCGGCTCGTGGTGGGTGATGGGTGGCAGCGCATTGTTGTTCCTTGCCTCGCGGGTCCTTGGGGCGCGAGCCCTACGCCGAGTCGGAGAGACGCGGCTGGAATTGCAAAAGGCCGACCTCGGGGTCTTCGCGATGTTGCAAGAGACGCTGTCTTCTATCGAGGACCTCCGAGTTTGGGGCGCGAGTGAGCAGGTGATCGCCGAGTTTGCGACCTGCTCGTACGCGAGTGCCGACGCGCGTAGGCGGTTCGCGGGCACGCTGGCTGTTGCCAGTCAGGTGCGCAGCGTATTTAGCGCCATGTCGCCGCTCATTGTGGTCATCGCATTGCAACTCGGTGGCGGCGCCATGGACGCGGGCGGGGTCGCCAAGTTGCTGCTCTTGGTGCCGCTCATGATTGGTCGGCTCGAAGTACTCGATGGTGTGCGACAGGGGCTCGTCGAGCGCGGTCCGGTCATCGCATCGACGCTGGCGCTCTTTGGATTGAAGCCTCACCCACCGCGTGCTCCCGACGCGTTGACCATCGAAGGCTCGAAGCTCCGCGGCGAGCTGGTCTTCGAGGACGTCACCTTCACGCCTCTCGGGGCGACCCGTCCCGTTCTCGACAGCGTATCCATGAGAATTCCGGCGGGAAAGGTGGTCGGCGTGTGTGGGGCTTCAGGTTCGGGCAAGTCGACGCTGGTGCGCCTGATCTTGCGCCTCGATGACCCCGAGCGCGGTCGCATTCTTCTCGATGGGGTCGACGTGCGGACCATCGAGCCAGTCCAGTTGTCCGAACTTTTTGGGGTGTTGCGCCAGTCCGCCCAGTTGCTCGAGCGAGAGCTTCGCGCAAACCTTCTCATCGGCCTTCGGGTGCCACCGGACGACGACGCATTGCGTGCTGCCCTTCGAACGGTGGACCTCTTGGACCTCGCCGAAGTGGACGGGCCACGGGGACTCGATACCGTCGTTTCCAAACTCCCACCGAACGTTTCTGGAGGCGAATCTCGCCGCGTCCTTTTGGCTCGCATGATGCTTGGGCCCAGCTGCGTTCAGTTGCTCGACGAGCCGGAGGCGGGCTTGCCGAGCGCGTTGGTGGAAGATTTGCTAGCCCGTGTGGTCGACGCTGCCGGCCGTCGCACCCTCCTCGTCGTCACCCACGCCCCGCACCTCTTGCGTTCCGACTTCAATGTCGTCCTGCACGACGGAAAAGTGGCCGCGACGGGGACTCACGAAGAGCTGATGCAGACCTCCGAAGAGTACCGAGTCCTGCTCGCCGAGTCGCTGAAATCATAGGTTTTGTGCAGTGTAAATGCGGTATAGAGGAAGCATGGCAGCAACGGATGCTTTTGCCGCCCGGCTCTCGGACGTTCTTGCGACCCTTGAGGTAGGCGCACTCCTTGGGGCCTCGGAGCGGCGCGTGCGTGGCCTTGGATCGCTGCTTCAGTTCGCTTGCCTCTCGGTCCCGTGTGACGAGGCGTTCGTTGCCATTGAGGTGGAGCATCTGGGCCGCATGATGGTGCCCGGTGTCGCCTCGAAGGACGTGTGGAGGCCGCTCGATCTCGAGCTCTCGCCGCTCGGAACACCGTTCGCGTACCTGTTCGCCGGGGGCGCGGGGTACGGAGCCGAATTGCTCCCCGAAGAGCCGATGCTGGGGTCGCTCGGGGCGGTGCTCGAGTCGGCACCGAGAGCCGGCGTGTTCGTGCCAGTGCGGCTCGGTGCGGAGGTGGTCGGAGGCGTGGCGCTGCTCCGAAGCTCGGTATCTTTTGGAGCCGACGCGCTGTTGCTCGCCGAGCGCTTGAGTGACGTCGCGGCGGGCACCTTGGAAGCGTATCGCACCGAGCAAGTGCTGTTTGAGCTCTTCGCGCAGGCGTTGCCGGAACTCTGCGCCGTCGATGGCGAGACCGGTTTTGCTCGGGGTCTTCAACGCTATGTTCATGCGCTCAGGTTGACGCCCCTCTATCGGCGTCGCTTGTTGCTCGCGGATGGGATAGCGAGGCTCGCGAAACACGGTGACGCCGAGGTGGAATTGGCGGCCGATATCGTTCTCAGGGTCGAGCGTTACGTGAGCCGCCTCGGGCTCGGTGAAGACGAAGCGGGTTCCCGTACGTCGCCCAATGAGTGGCCATGAGTTCGGTGCACCTTGGTGGGTTTCCGTTTGCTTTAAAGCGTGACGGTGCGGGCGTTCGGATCGCGCTCGTCGATTCCGGGGTTGACCGCACGCATCCCTGGCTGGCCGGGGCCCATCTCGAGCACGTGAGGGTGGACCGGCTGGGGGACACCTATCGCGTGGTTCCCAACGAGTTGGGGGGCGACGCGAGTGGTCACGTCACCGCTTGTGCCGGGATTGTGCACCGCATGGTTCCCGCTGCCACGATTGTGGATGTGCGCGCCCTCGGCGAGGACGGCCGTTGCTCGAAGAATGCGCTGCTGACAGCGGTCCGATATTGTGTGGCGCAACGCTTCGACGTTGTGAACATGAGCCTCGGGATCGACGTGCCGCGCCGCCAACCGTTGAGGCCGGCGGAGACGATGCCCTTGCTGAGTTTGTACGAGCTTGCGGACGCGGCGGTCACCCAAGGCGTGGTGCTCGTGGCAGCGGGGCCCAACATTCCTGAGGTTCGAACCTACCCCGGTAAGTTCAAATCCCTCATCGGCGTCGGCCGTGGAACCTTCAATGAACGGGAGATGTTGCGAAGCGAGCGTTGCGAGGACCACGAGTTGCTCGCGCCCGGCACGGACGTCCTTGCGCCCGCTCTCGGCGGTGGCGAGCGGCGCTGGACGGGCACCTCCTTCGCGACGCCATTCGTCGCCGCGCACGTGGCCCGGCTGCTCGCAGCATCGCCACGGTTGCCGCTCGAGTCGGTCAAGGCTGCCCTTCACAGCATCGCCGCCGGCGAGCCGCTGAGGTAAAGAGACCGAATGCGTCCGCTCGAACCGCTGTCGGAACTCGAGCATCTCTTACGGGGTGCGCCTGCGCTTCGGGTCGGGGCCGAACTCGCCCGGCTCGATGCGCTCGTGCTCGATCGAAAGAGCACGGCCTCGCGGTCGTTTGGCCACGGCGCCCTCGCGCTGCGGGAAGGGCGTTTTTTGGAAGCGGTTCACGCGTTGGACGCGGCGTCGGCGGGCTTCGACGCAGCGGATGAAGGCGAGGCCGCGGAACTCGCGAGGGCTGAGTTCTGGTTGGCGCGGGTCCGCATCGGAGGCTTGCCGGCGAGCCACTATGGGGCCGGGACAGGTTATGGATTGGCTCTTCAGGCCTTTCAGGGCCTCGCCAGTTCCGCCACGACCCGGCGTGTGCGGGTGGTCGCGACGCATTACCTGGGTACTGCGTTTCGCTCTGCCGGGCGCACCGAAGAGACTCAAAAAACCCTGCTGGCGGCACTCGCCGAGTCCGAGGGGTTGCTTCCCGAGCGAGCGCAATTGCTCAATTCGCTCGGTACGCTTTACGTCCTTTTGGGAGCCTATGGTGCGGCGCGGTCGTTGCTCGAGCACGCGGCGGATTTGGCCAAGCGCCTGAAAGACACCATGGGGGAGGCCATCGCTTACGGCCAGCTCGGGAGCGCTGCGTTGGCGCAGGGTGAGCCGGACGTGGCGCGACGTTGTTTGCAGCGTCAGGAATGGCTGGCACGAAGCATCGGCGACGCGTTTGGCGGGGCTCGTGCGCTCGTTTTCCTCGCCGAGCTCTCGCTCGACCGTCATCGTCCTGATGAAGCGATCGACCTCGCTGAACGTGCCCTGGAACTCGCTCTGTCTGTCGAGCCACGGCTCACCATCTGGTTTGCATACGCGACCCGGCTGAGGGGGCGCGCCCGACTCGAGCTCGCGGACCCGCGCTGGATGGAAGACCTGACGGAAGCGGCTCGCGCGTTTAGCGCAATCGGCAATCAGCTTGGGGATGCGCTGGTCACCTGGGATCGTGCTCGCGCCGGCGAACTCGCCGAGACGGGTGAGGCCGGCTGGGGTGAGGCGGCCTGGGTCCTCGGCTCGCTCGGGCTCGCTCCGCGGGTGGCGCAACTCCTCGTGGAACGTCGCCGTGCTCACTCGGACGACCTCGATTTCGAGGCACTCGATTCGGCCATTGCCGCGTGCGCGCAGGGGGTTGCTCCCTTGGCCGCGGCACATGAAGTTGAGCTTCTTTACGAGCGCCCTGAGACTCTCGCCCAGCTGAGCGGGCGTCGCGTGGCGGGTCAGCGCAACACGGGTCGCCTCGCGGCGCTGGTCCTCGCGCCTCCAGGTCTGTTCGTTGCGGTGCTCGTTCATCCAGAAATCGGTGGGGCTATCTCGACGATGCCACCGACGACAGGGACCGCCGTATGCCTGGGTGGTGCGCCTTCGTTGGCGGTTTGGGGCTGGCGCGGAGACACGCTTCCGTCGGTCGTCTCAGGCGAACTCGCAGCGGCTCGCGGTGCGTGCGCTGACCTTAGAGCGGCGCTCGGATGGAGCGAAAAGGCTCGTGTCGTGGGCTTGCCCATGGCCGGGGAGTCCGGCGCGAATGTGACCGGGATGCTTGTTGACGAGCTCGCGCGGAGTGCGGTGGGCGCAGCGCCGGGCGCACTCGTCCTGCCGGAGCATGTCCCCTGGCATGCCGCCGCGCTGCGCGCCTGGGGCTGAGCCGCACGTCAGGTCGTGCGTCGCAGGATCTACGCAAGGCGGCGCGCGTGGAACGCTCGCACACGGGCTTTCAGGCTCCGGCGGACCTGCGGTACGAGCGCCCAGGCGATCTGTCCGGCGGTGCTCACATCGAGTTCATCACTCGCGCTTATCGGCACGATGGAGACCCCTCGCAGCAGCAATTTCCGAGCGAGCTTCGCTCCCTCTGCGGAGCCAAGGAGCAATCCGGGACGGGTCACCAGACAATCGAAACCGCGGCTCAATTGCGTGAGGGCATCGGTGGGGTCGAATGCCGTCACACACGCGAGGCCGAGCTGGCTTCGAAGCGTCGCCGCCATGATCTCGCCCGCATCGCGTTCGCCGATCATCAACAAAACGCGCTGAACATGCAGTTTTTCGGGGCGCTCGATGGTGACCGGAAGCGCCGCGCTCGGCGCGCTCGCATCACCGGCATCGAGCGTCTTTCCATCGGAACCTTCCATGCGTTGCGAATGCGCGTGCGTGACTGCGTCAAGCACGGCGCGCTTCACGTCCAGAACTTTTATCGGGAAACAGAGTGCGAGCGCTCCAAGTTGAATGGCCTCGCTGACCGTGTTGGCGTTGTTCGCGACGATGACCAATGAGACCCCGCGATCGAGCGCGCTCGTTAGACTTTTTCGGATGGGTTCGTCGAAGTCTTCAATGTGCGCCAGCACCGCATGCGCGCGCACGAACTCCGCGCGCAGCAGGGATTCGCTCAGATCCTGGATGGGCTCGAGCCGATAACGCTTCGGATTGAGTGAGGCGATGAGTTTCACCGTGACGTTCGCGTCGGGTGAGGTAATGATTACTCGCGGTCGAGCCACAGGCAGCATGATACAACCACATTCAGTTGGCTCATTCATTTCCGCGCCTTCTTCAATGATTTTGCGGGTTGTCGTCGGGGTTTTGCTCGGGGCAAGTGTCTTGTCGGAGGCTCCGGTCGCGCAGGCGCACGGCCGATTCCCGGGTTCGAGCGGGATCGCTTTTGACCCGACGAATCCCGAGCACGTCGTCGTACGCATGACTTTCGGGCTCTACGACAACGAAACGGCAGTGGCGCCGGCGACGGATGGCTGGCGCTACGTCTGCTCCGCTGCGGCCGGCTTTGACTCGAACAAGGAAGAGCCCGTGCTGACCTTCGCAGGCGACCGACTGCTTCTCGGGACGTTTCGCGGACTCGTCGTTTCGACCCCCGATCGCTGCGATTACGACGTCGTCGCGAGCACACTCGACCGTTACATCGTCGGGGTAACAGCGCTGCCTCGCGCGGACAGCCCGGTGAAGGGGAGTCCCGTCCTCGCACTTAGTTCGAATGGGACCGGCGTCGATACGTTCGACGTGAAGCTCTTCGAGTCGACCGATGGCGCGGCCAGTTGGCATGAGCTCGCGACTTCATTTTCAAAAGATTTTCTGGCGCTAACGATCACGGCGGTGGCTAAAAACTCCGAGCCAACCAGCTGGGGCACGCTTTACGTGAGTGGACGCGACGGTACCGAAACACTCGGCTACCAAGCCGTCGTGATGCGTTCGGATGATGGCGGGCTGAGTTGGGCGCGCCAGGTCGTCCAAGGACTCGATGGAGTCGAGACGCTGCCCTACCTTCAGGGCGTATCGCCGACCGCTCCGCTCACCGTCTACGCCGCGGCAGTCCTCGACGCGCCACCCGTACGCAGGCAGGCCAATCTTGCAAGCAACGATGGTGGCGTCACCTGGCGTACGTACTTTCAGGCGGAAGAACTTCTGCCCGGGTTCGCGCTCGCTCCCGACGGAACGAAGGTGGCGTTTGGTGGAGATAAGACGGGCTTGCGTGTCGTCTCCGCCGCGCAACTCGATGACGCGCAGGCAGCTCCGGCGGTGAACAAGACCCGTGTGGCCTGCCTGAGCTGGGGTTCGGCGGCGCTCTACGCCTGCGGCAATGCGTTCGTGGACGGTTTTAGCGTGGGTAAGAGCATCGATGGCGGAGTGACCTTCGAGCCGCTGACGCAATTGACGAGTGCGTGTGGGCCGCGTGAATGCGAGGGCACGACCGACGTGGGCGCGTCGTGCTCTGAGGCTTGGGATAAAGAAGCGAAGGAAATCATCGCTCCTGCGACGTGCACGCCCGTGTCGCCGCCGGTCGAACCTGAATCACCGAGTTGCGGTGATTGCGCTACGGTGCCCGGCCGTGCCCGACCGTGGCTGGGCCGTGGCTCGGCCGGTTTCGAATGGGTGCTTCTGAGTCTCGGGGCTTTTCTTCGTCGTCGTCGTCGTTGCCCTTAGTTCGGATCGCACGGGCCTTCGCAGGTTGCCTCGATTTTTCCATTCGGGCGCAAGAACCGGTCGAGCTGCTCTTGGCCGGCTTTCGAACGTCGAACGCCTTCGTGTGCGATCGTGTCATCCAGGGAAGGTTGGGCCGTTCGACTCGGAAGCGGAGCGATTCCGAAATCGAATTCGACGATTGCGCTGCCAGCGTACGGACCGGAAACGCTCTCGAGTCCCGCTATCGCTCGCGGGGCGGGAACGAGTTGCTTCGCATGGATGGCGCGCGCGTGAAGGTGCGAAGCGAGGTTCGGTACGGCGGCGTCGCCGATGCCGACTTGCATGAGAACGCTCTGGGTTTTTGGATGATTGGCGAGAGACTCGCCAGCGAGCAATGGCGCGTAGGTGAGCGGGTCGATCCGATCGAGTTCGCTTTGAGCAAAGGCTGCGAACTTTTGTTGTTCGAGCGCGTCGGGTAGCGCGAGCTGAACGAACGCGAGGAACCCAAGAAACGGCCGTGCCCGAAACATGATGAGGGACCAGTCGGCCCCGCCCACACTGAGAACCCCTCGCTCGATCGATGGTGAGAGTGCCAGGTACGTGCCGCCGAGGATCGAACCCATGCTGATGCCGTAGAAGTAAACGCTCGTTGGATCGAAGCTGGGAGTCGCACCCCGCTGCAGGTCGGGTAGCAGTGAAATCGCTTCGGCCGCGCGAGCCAGCATGAGCTGGTTGGCAAACGCCTGGTGGGTGCGGTCACAAAACACGAGTGCTCGAGCGACGTCTTTTGCCAGTGCCCCCGCGAGTGGCACTTTGTCGGACGCGCTCATACCCCACCAGTCCGTCGCCATGACGACGAACCCGCGCTCGTCCGCGAGTTCGATGGCGAAGTCGTCCACTTCGTAACGGCTCCCGAAGAAGCCGTGCCCGAACTGCAAAAGCCGCGCCGGCGGACTGCCAGTTGGCGCGTCCGCGACGCTCCTCGGAAGCCACACCGTGACCGGGACTTTGACGAGCCCATGGGCCGCGACCACCCCCGCTGCGTCTCGGTAAAGGCGCGCTTGTTGCTCATTGTTCTCGAGAAAAAACGGCACTTCCATCTCCAGCTCCACTTTGCGACGGGTGTGTGCGTCGGGGTCGGTCGTGGAGTTGAGAACGGTGACCTTCGGTGCTCCCGCGGCCAGCACCAGCTCGCGTACTTTCATGAGGTCGCGCATCGCGTCGTCTTTTTCGCGGACCGTGAAGTCCCACGCGAGCTGCAGTTCGCTCGGCACCACACCGGAGGCATAAAGGGGGGTGAGCACGCGCGCCTCGAAGTTTCCCAAGGCGGAAAACGGCAAGTCTTTTTCCGCGTCTTCGTCGCGCAGCCGTCGAAAACCTTCGCGCGCCGGGAGGAGTTCTCCGTCGAGACCACGCAGACCACGAATCGCAACGGTGTAGCGCTGGCCGTTGACGAGCCGCTCGAGCGGACGAATCACGAGCGCGCGCCGGTCGTCCGTTTTGGCACGCGGGTCAAGCTCCGCGAGATGCAGTACGCGATGCCCGTCTTCAGCGACGAGCAAGGTGGGACTCGTGTCTTCGAGCGAGCGGGCTTGGTCATCGAGCGCGCCGATAAGGTTCGTCGGGTCGATCCCCTCGTTGAATAAGGCCAGGATTTGCGTTCCCGCTGAGAAACCCGTCGCCGGCCGAATGGCGACCGGGCTCACCGCGTTGCCATGCTGGTCGTGTGGCAGTGCCGCGTCGGGGTACATCAATTGGTAAGCGTTTTCGTCACCCGCCTTCACGCGGTAGACGTCACTCGGGTATGGCAGAACGCAGTCGGCGTCGCCCGCTACGCTGGCTCCGAGTGGGTTGCATCCGGCGGGGAGGTTCAAGGGGACAGGCGACGCCAGGGGCTCCCGGGTGCACCCCGTCAAGCCGAGCAGGCCGCAAAGCACGGTGCGCCACATGGCCTTCAGCGTAGCAGTGGGAACGGGGGATTCGCAGCCTGTTGTGGTTTGCCCATTCCCTAAGCCGCCGCTCACCCTGGGGCCACAGGCTTGCTGCTTTCCGGCGCTATCTCTTTCGGCTAGCGTGCGCGGCCCGTGTTGTTGCTCGTCGCCAGCGTCGTCGCGTTGCTCGTCGGGCCGGCGTTGTCGCGCGTGGCCGGGAACCGCCGTGGCCCGCTCGCGATGGTGGACGGTTTCATCGTCGCGGCGCTGCTCGGGATCGTCATGCTGGAGGTGTTGCCCGAGGCGCTCGAGCACGGTGGCGTTTTGGCCGTGGCCGCGGCGCTCATTGGGGTGGCGCTGCCGCGCTTGCTCGAAGGGCGGCTTCACGTGGCGGAGGGGTCACTTCACGGCGCCGTGACGTGGGGCGCCGTGCTCGCCTACAGCCTTCACGCGACCCTCGACGGTGCCGCGCTCGTGGGTTCTTCGGCGACGGCGGGTGCCCTCGGCCTCGGGGTCGTTCTGCATCGCGTGCCCGTTGGCGTAACGATGTGGTGGCTTGTTCGGCCGCGTCACGGTGCGTTTGGTGCAGTGCTCGCAGTGACGGTCATCGGCGCTGCAACCGCGCTTGGTTTTTTTGGCGTCGGGCGTTTCGTCAGTGTTTTACCACCGGCAACCGTCGGTACGTTTCAAGCGCTCGTCGGAGGTTCGCTCCTGCATGTGGTGGCGGGTCATGGGCACGGTGATGACGTGGCCCCGGAACACCCGAGGTGGTCGGCAGCCGGTGCGCTCATCGGCTCGGCCTTGCTCGCAGCGGTCGTTCATGCGGAAGGTGGCGAGCACGGTCATGGCATGCACGCGATCCTCACGTTCGCCCAGCGCGCGGCGCCTTGGGCGACAGCAGCGGCTGTTCTGGGGGTCGTCCTTCAGCGCCCGTTTCGGAAGTTCCCAGGGACGCTCGGACGGCGTTTTGCCCCTTGGCTTGGGCCGCTTCAGCTGGCTCCGCTGGTGCTTTCTTTTGGGCTCTTTGGTCTTCATTGGTCGCTCCTTCGCGTGGCCCTCGCTATCGTGACCGTTGTCATTACGAGTGGGATTGGCCGCCACGGCTCGCCGCAGGAACTCGCGGTTGAGCCTGCCCATCAGGCGGCCCATCAGGCGGCCCATCAGGCGGCGGAGTCGTCCTCGTTGCGGACGGTTGGCGAGGGGCTGGCAGGCCAACTCCTGCTCGGCGGGTGTTGCGCCGCGCTGGTGCAGGCGGGCATTTCGCCCGGCTCCCTCGTGAGCCCATCATGGGCGGTCGTTGCGGCCGGGGCTGCCTGGGCCGTTCCGATGAGCGGGACCGCGGCGATGATGACTGCGTTTGCGTTGCAGCCCGTTTCCCCGGTGCTCGCGCTGGTCTTTTCGGTGGTGGCGCCGCTCGGTACGCGGGCCGCGATGCGCCGCGGTGACGCCCGCTCGGGGATGCGAATGACGCTCGTTCGGGTGACTTTCGGCGCG
>CANMZR010000125.1 GCA_947502375.1 Polyangiaceae bacterium | reverse complement strand
GTCAACGCATCGCGTGAGTGTCTATTTATAGTATTGTCGTTTTAGCTTGCACATAACCCGGGCTACGAGATACCCGGTTGGTTGTCGTGAAGTTCAATTCGTCGATACAAACGAGCGTATCCCCTCTGGCGACGGCGTTCGGTGGATGGGCTCGACGCGCGGTGCTGCCGGCCGCACTGATCGGGGGAACGCTGCTCACGGCCTCAGGCTGCACGGCGGTCAACTACACACAGCTTCCCCAAGCGCGTACTCCTGGCGAGCTGCTCATCACGCAAGAGGCGCTGCAGGAGCCTTACGAGAGCATGGGCGTCCTGCAGCTCACCCGCAAGGGACCTATCTTGTTCGGCTTCGCAGACGTGGTCGGCACGGATCTGGAGACGGCCGTCGCCGAGCTCGGACCCCAGATCCGAGCCCGCGGCGCCGACGGACTCGTGAACGTTCGGGTGGAACAGACCCAGTACACGACGTTCCGCAAGATCATCGCGATCCTTCACTTCTTCGCGCCGCTCCCCTCGGAGGTCACAATCAACGGCGAGCTTGTGAAGAGGCTTCCCGCTTCGACTCCGGTGCCGGCGGAGGTGCCCGCGGAGGTGCCCGCGGCGGAACCCAAGAAAGCCGCGGAACCGAAGGGCGCAAAGTGAACCTCGCACGAAGCTTGATTCCACGAAGCTTGATTCTCAGTGCGCTCGCCTTGGCTTCGGTGGGCATGGCTTCGGTGGGCTGCAACGCCGTCGTTAGCGGCGGTGCGTTGTCGAGCCGGCCGCCAGGAGGCTTGCCAGAAGGGAACGCGCTCTTCCTCTCGACCGGCGGTTCGCCGAAGAAGTACCGCACCATCGGGTTCATCCAGGTGCGCGGCTACGGCGTGCAACTCGCCGGCCTCGCAGACGCCGGTTACGCGAACCTCGACGCGACGATCCGAGGCACCCTCGCCGAAGAAGCCGTCAAGCTCGGCGGCCACGGAGTTATCAACATCGAGTTTCTCGGCGAGAACCCGCAGACCGACGCCGAGCGAATCAACGACGCGATGCAGACCGCGCGCAATCTCGCTGGCGGCAAAGCGAAAATCGAGACCAAAGACCGCTACGTCACGGTCACCGGCGAAGTGATTGAGTGGAAGGAGTGATGCAATGCGAGCATGGATGATGGCGCTTACGCTGGGGCTGACCGCGGCGAGCAGCACGGGTTGCACGGTGGTCAACAAGGTTCGGCTTCCATCGGTTCCCGGTGGAAATGAAGTTTTCGTGACGGCTGGAGACATCCAGGAGCCGCACGAGGTCTTGGGAGTCGTGCAAGTGAGCCGCTCAGGCCCGCTCCTGTTCGGCAACATCGACGTCGTCGGCACGGACCTCGAGGCGGGCTTCAAAGAAGTGCTCCTGCCCGAGGTGAAGAAGATGAACGGCGACGGTGTCGTGCGCGTGCGTTACAACATGACGCAGTACACGCCGTTCGCCCGCATCGCCGGCGCGATTCTGTTCATGTTCCCGCTTCCGTCCACCGTGACCATCACGGGCCAGGTCGTGAAGCTGAAGCACTGACCCCTCGCGGCACAGTCGAAAACGAATCGGTGGATGCGCTCTTACAGCGTTCGACCCGCAGCCGCCTCGGAAAGAGGCCGAGCTGACGAGGCGAATGCCCTCATTCAGCACAACGATGCTAGGCGCGCGCGGGCGTCCCGGGCTCGGTGCTGCTTGACCACACGCGGAGAGCAACCGAAGCCGCGGTCGCGATGGCGGCACCCACGGCCAGCGCGACGAAGGGGCTCCACCGCTGCCAAAGCCAGCCGGTGAGCAGCCCCGCCGGCACCGCGCTCACGCCGATGATGAAGCTGTAGAACCCATACGCGCGCCCTCGGACCGCCTCCGGCGCGAGGTCCTTCACGAGCGCCTTCTCGGCCGGCTCGGTGAGCCCGTAGTAGCTGCCGTAGACGATGAAAAGCGCCCATGCGTGCCACGCCTTGGTCGCTACCCCAAACGCGAGGTACGTCGCTGCGTAGACCATCCAACCGGATACAATCAGCTTCGGCCGCGCGATCCTGTCCGACCAGGCACCCCCGAAATACGAGCTGATAAGCTTCGCAATGTGGAAGACCGTCCAGAGCAGCGGAAGCGACACGAGGGGCACTCCGAGGTCCTTTGCACGAAGGAGCAAGAACGCGTCGGACGAGTTACCGAGCGAGAACAGGAGGAGGATTGCGAGGTACCTTCGGAGCGAACCTGAAAGACGCTGGGACGCCGCGCTGGTCTGCTCGCTGCGAACGGCGACGGCGGCGCGTGGCTCTTTGACGGTCGCGACGGCGAGCACCGACAACACGCCCGGAATGAGCGCAAGCCAGAACACGCGGCGGAGCGGCACGCCGAGACCGAGTAGCAACGTGGCAATCAACGGGCCTACCACTGCGCCCGCGTGATCCATCGCGCGATGGAAGCCGAAGGCGCGGCCGGTCTCCTCCTTCGACACCGAGGCGGCGATGAGCACGTCGCGGGGAGCGGAACGCAGGCCCTTTCCAACGCGGTCGGTCACACGAACGGCGAGCACGTGCCAGGGAGCCGTGGCGAGGGCGACGAGCGGTCGAACGAGCGCCGCAACCCCGTAGCCAAAGAGCACGAGCGGTTTCTTGCGGCCGGTGTGATCGGCTACGTAACCGGAGGCTAGTTTCAGCAGGCTCGACGTCGCATCGGCCAAGCCTTCAACGAGTCCGAGAAAGAGTGTGCTCGCTCCGATCGACGCGACAAACACGGGCAAAAGCGGGAAGATCATCTCCGAGCCGACGTCGGCGAAGAAACTCGTCACGCCAAGCGCGATGACCGCGGCTGGCAAGCGACGGCGGGCGGTCGAGGGTTCGGTGGTGGGTTCGCTCATCGTCGGTGCCAAGCATGCACGCCGTGCCCGCTGCGTCGCGCGTCGGACCCAATCAAGCCGTTGAAGCCCACCGCTCTGCCCGACGGTGCGCGGCCCCGGCGACCCCGACAGGCGGGCTGTCTTGGGTGACCGGTTGGGTTCCGTTTGACTTGCCAGCGTGCGGGCACAGCGGAGCCTCACAGCTTGTCACAGCTGCACCACGTTGACGTCACTCCCGAGGACGTCTCGTACGAGTGGAAGCAGGTGGTCGTGATGCGTGAGGAAGAGCACCTGCGTTTTTCTCGACAGCTCGCCGAGCGCCTCGATCGCGGCGCGTGACCGCTTGTCGTCGTAGTTGATGACCAGATCGTCCGCAATGAACGGGAGCGCGTGAGCATGGCCGAGGTGCATGTCGAGCGCTGCCAGACGCAGAGCGAGATAGAGTTGATCGCGCGCACCATCGCTCATTCCATCGACACCGACGAATTCACCACCGGGGCGCTTGCCTTGCAGCAGGGGTGGTTCGTGATCCGTGTCGATGGTGAGCAATTCGAACGACCCGAGCGTCAACTTCGAAAAGATCGCAGCCGCGCGCTTGAGCATCGGCCCCTGTTTGGTCTCGCGATAACGATCGATGGACCACTTCAGCAGGTGAGATGCGGTGGCGACTTTGATGTAGCGCTCGACGGCATCGGACATCTTCGCAAGGGCCTCTTGTCGTTTCGCTTCCGACCTGGCGGCATCGTCCGAACCGGCAAATTTCGCCAGGCTAGCTTTTGCCAGTGACAGGTCTGCTGAGAGCTGTTTTTGCTGCTCGATCAGCTCGTTCATCTGCGCCGTGTTTGCGTTCACGACCGCCGGAAGGGTCGCCAGGTCCGCCCCATCCACCTCGGACTCAAGTTGCTCCTGAGTGAGACCATCGCCACCATCGGCGAGTCCCCGTTTTGCCTCATCCATCGCGTGCAGAATGCGCCGCTGCCCGTCGGACCTGGCAATCGCGTCGTGCAGTTCCGCCAACGACGTCACTCCCCCGCGCTCGAGCAAGGGCCGTAGCACTGCCTGTTGCTCCTCGATTTTCCGCAGTTGCGTATCCGCTTTCTGCTTGGCCTCCAGGCTCTCTTTCTTGAGGCGAACGGACGCGTCGCGGGCCTCGCTCGCCTGCTTCAAGCGACTAGCGAGGACGAGGGCAATCTCGGCCGCGGGCAGACCTTCCAAGCCTATGTCGAGGATGCGCGCCAAGCGTTTGGCTTCACCGGCAAGCTCGGCGAGGTCCGCCTGCATCGTCTTGATGCGCTCGGTCCGCAACTTGCGCATCTCACCGAGAGCCTGGTCGATTCGACCGACAAGCTCAAGCACACCCTCCGCTCGGCCCACGTCCAAACTCGACAGCATGCCGGACTGCGCCACGGCTTGCTCCCAGTCACGCTGCCAGGTGTCCATGTCCGCTCTCGCCCGGGCACCTTCTTCGCTGAGTCCACCGAGTGCTCGCTTCGCCTCGGACTCCTGCTCATCGAGAGCAAGGCGTCGGCCGCCGGCGGCATCCACCTTTTGGATGTAGCTCGACGCTTGGAGGATGAGCGTGTGGAGACGCGACGCCGGGTCCACCGGTCCCTCTACCGCCGCCAACTCCCTCGACAGAACGCTTGCTACCTCGGCCACCAGTTGCTCCCAGTCGCCGAGTGCACGTCTTGCTTCGAGCGCGGCATCACTCGCTTTGAGCGCAAACACCCGAGCATCGAGCCACGCCGTGAGCGCGTTTGGCTGCATGCCGACAAGACCGCAGTCTGAAACAAGCTTCTCAAATCTTGCGGCACGTTGAGTCGACGCTGCGCTCAACCGCGCCTCTTCCGCTTCGTCACCGGCCACCTGCTCCTCGATGCGCGCGAGCTCGTTCGACTTCGATTGGAGTTCACTCGCCTCTTGCACGGTGCCTTCGCGCCGGTCGGCGATGGCGTCTGCTTGCGCGACGTGTTGCTCGTAACTTGGAGCTTGTGCTTGAAGCACCTCCCTATCGTTTTTGAGCGACGTCCAGAGTGTGTCGCGCATGCGTCGAGCATCGAACACTTGCTCGCGCGTGACGACGTCATGAGCCTCGCGGTATTGCGCGACTTCGAGCTCCTTGCGCTTCACGTCGCGGCGCAAATCACTGACGTGCTTGGCAAGAGCGCGGGTCTCGGCGTCCTCGTCCGTCTGCTCTTTCAGAAAGCTCTGGATGGTCTCGCGCGCCGGCGGAGTCATCGCGCGGAGAGTATCGACAGCGGCGCGAAACGAGCCGAGTGCAAGCAGTGCGTTCTCCTCTTTCGTGCCGCGATCGGTGACCTCGGTCTCTTTCGTTCGAAGCACCGCCGCGCTATCGCCGAGTCGCTGTGCTTCAGTCAGAGCCGTCTTGAGGCCGAACGGCGTTTCGGACACCGGCAGTTTCTGCAGTTCAGCCAACAAATTCGTCAGCTCGCGTTCCTTCGCGAGTTCGCCCTTGACGGCTGCGTTCAGCGCCTCGTTCACCGCTCCGTGGCCACGAATCAGCCGTTCGAGTGATTTGCGTACCATCAAGGAGGGCAACCGAGCCTCGAGTTCGCCCTCGGAAGCGCTCTCCCACTCAAGCTCACTCGCCGAGGCACACGCCGCTTTCCAGTGTGCTGCGACCTCGTCCTCTCGCCGCTGAATGTCGTTTTCGTGCGCGCGAAACTGAAGTCGCAGCGCGTTCAGCGAGTTGATGTCCTCCGCGAGCTCGAGAACTGCGGGCTCGTAGGCGCTCTTTACACCCTCATCGACCGAGTGCTTCATCGTGCTCTCGTAGGACCGGTGCAAGACTTCGGCTTGCCCGATCACGAGTTCCGCCTCGCGGAGTGTACGCGCCGCGTCTTCGGGAAGCTTGGCCACTACGCCGAGTTGGCGCAGCTCATCGCCTTTCGCGCGCAGTGTTCCGATGTGCGGCGCGACACGCCGAATTCGCTCAAAGGCAACGCGAGTCTTGTCCAGCTCGTCGTGCGCGCGCTGGGCCTTCCTGAGGTCTCCTTCGATTCGCTCAACCTCTTCAACCGCGTCGACCCAATCTTTGGGCCTGGCCGTGGCAGTCTTCAGCGCCGAGACGGCCTGTTCGTAATCTTCCTGCGCGTTGTAGAACGCGCGATCTTTCGATTTGCGAGGCGACCAGAGCTTCTCAGCTTCCTCCTCGAGCGCGGCGCGAATGCGACTCAGATTCGCCACGCCGGAGGCCGATTCGAAGAGGATCTGGCCGACGTCATTGCGCGCGGACAACATGCTGGCGCCGCCTTCCACCAAACGCCGGTGGTCGAGGCCAAACATCTGTTCGAAAAACCCACGATCTGCGGTGCCGAGATAGGGCAGGAGCGCCGCGTCCGCGAGCACCCCGTCGGACGGAGTGCGCAACGTTTGCTTGTTGCCCTTCGCTCGCTCGAACTCGAGTTGCTGCCCGCTGTGTTCCACGACCGCTCCGAGGCGCAACTCGCTCATCGCGTGCAGAAATGCGTACGGTGGGCTCTTCGGAAAGCCGTACAGCAAATCCGATATCGCAGAGCGTACCGTGGACTTGCCCGCTTCGTTCGCACCAACAATCACATGGAAGTCGCGAGCTGCGCGAGGCAACGAAATGGCTTGTCCGGAGAACCTGCCGTAACGAATCAAGTCGAAGCGTTCGAGTCTCATGTGGCCGCAACTCCCCCGCCGTTGACGAGGTGTGCGAGCAAACTCGGCGCTGTCGCGCGAACGAGTTCTTGCAACTGCCCTTTGCGGATGGCGTCAAGCTCGGCAACGGTCTCGAACAATTGGGACGGCATTTTTGCAGTCAACGGTTGCAGCGCGGTCTGCAGCGTCGCGAGGAAACTCGAATCGTTTTCGGCTTCAGCAAAAAATATCTGAAGCTCCGCGAGCGCATCCGACCGCGCCGCGATGCTGGCCGCGCTGATTTCCGCGGTGGTGTCGAGCTTAACCTTCTCGATCCAGAGGCGGTCTCCGCCGATCGTCGCCGCCTCAGCAAGGACCTGGAGACGTATCTGACTTTCGAGTCCGAACATTTCCCCGTGCGCAGCCGTTTTTCCGCACACGGTCACACGCACAGCGAGCGGGATTGCAGCGGCGCTCGTCGCTACGAGTTGCTCGAGACTGGCGCGGATCAGTCGCACGGCCTCGTCGAGACTTTTGGCCTGTGTCACGTCTACTTCGAGCGCGTGCCAGCGCAGCACGTCGACGAGCAGTCGCTCGATGGCCTTTATCTCCTGACCATCGACCGACACCAGCACTGCGCCGCGGGCGCCGGTCTCTCGAATGCTCCGGCCCTGCAAATTCCCTGGAAATACGATGCTCGATTTGCCCCGGAGGATACGGTGTTCGTGCACGTGTCCAAGCGCCCAGTAGTCGTAGCCCTTCGCTTCGAGCTGGGCTATCGAGCATGGCGCGTAGTTCGCATGCGCCGAATTGCCTTCAAGCGCAGTATGCAAAACGCCTATGTTGAGCCACCCGGGCACCGGCTCCGGATAGGTGAGCGCGAGATTCTCCACGGTCGCCGCGTCCCGAAAGCTGCGGCCATGCAGTGCAACTTTCAGTGCTGGGATACGGTGCGTGGTCGCCTTGCGTGGCTCGAATACGTGGACGTTGTCCGGAAGCACGAGCCGCTTCGTCATTTCGTTTTCGGCGTCGTGATTTCCGAAGAGCACGTACGCTGGGATCCCAGCTTTCTGTAAGCGCCCCATTTCGCGAGCGAAGAAGATGCCGGTGTTGAAGTCCTTCCAATTCCCGTCGTAGAGGTCGCCGGCAATCACGACGAAATCGACGGCCTCTCGAAGCGCCTCACTCATGAGGTTCGTGAACGCATCGCGCGTTGCTGTGCGTAGCCTTTCGGCCGGGGCATCTGGATAGTTCGCGAGACCCACCAGCGGACTGTCGAGATGGATGTCGGCTGCGTGGATGAACTTCATGTGGCTTCCTCGTGCGTCGCTGTTCGTGAGGATCCTACATAACTGCGCGGTTTCCCAGGATCGATGGTTTGTTTTAGCCGCGATCTTCGGTAGTTTGACTGCGGGGTTCCTGTTTCGGTTCCTCGATCTCGGTATGGAGCACGTTGCAGCCGCTCGGCTACCGCGGCGTCGGGTCGGACTGGGTGTTTTTCGATGACCGTGACGGGCGATGAGATGAAGCCGCCTTTGAAAGACGCCCTCGCTGTCGAGCGCGGCCTCGTCGCGATGCTCGTCATTCACGTCGTCGCCATGCTCGCCATGCCGCTCGTGCTCGCGCGGTTCCTGCCAGGAGGCGGCATCGCCGACGACGCCGAGCGCGTGCGCCTCATCGTCCAAAGCCCCTGGCTATTTCGCCTCGGCTGGTCTTTCTGGCAACTGACCGCGCTCATCGACTTCCTCTTCGCCGTCGTGTTGGTGCGCGCACCGTGGTTGCCGCGCGCGTTCACCGTGCCGGCGCTGGTGCTCACGCTCGCGGCCATCGTGCCCGACCAGTACGCGCAGGGCATGTGGGTCACCCACGGCATCGCGCTCGCGCAGACCGCGCCGCTGTCGGACTATCTCGTCTGGGAAGCACGCACCTTTGTGCTGACCGCTGGCTGGGGCGCCACCGGCTACACCGCCGGCACGCTCGTGATGCTCGTCGCGTTCGCGAAGAGCGGCACCTGGTCGAAGACGCTCTCCCGGTGCACGGCCGTGTTCTGCCTCACCATGATCCCGGCGGCGGTCTCGCCGCTCTTGCCGATGAGGGCGCCACAGATTGTCGTCGTGCTCAACGCGGTCGGCTTCGTCGTGCTGCTTTTTCTCTACGCCGCGATGCTCGAGGCCGTGCTCGCGCGGCGCATTCTCGACACGCCGGTTGGGCGCTGGGCACCCTGGCGCCACCCCTCGGGGCCGGGCCTCATCGACGCGCTTGCGAACAGCCGCTTTTTCTATGCGCTGCTCGAGCCCGTGCCCGTCGTCGCCATGATCAGCGACATCACCGACGTCATTTATGTCAACTACCTCGTCGACGCCGCGCTGCTCGAACGGCTCGTGCCCGAAGGCCTCGAGCTTCAGCGCATCGGCCCGAGCCACGACAAAGCCATCTTCACCTTTCTCACGTACCGGCACGGGCACTTCGGCTTCCGCATGCTCGGCCCGCTGCGCAAGTGGTCCCCGAGCGCCGTGCAGACGAACTGGCGCATTCACGTGCGCGATCCGAAGACGAAGCTCGAGGGGATCTTCTTCGTCACCAACGCCATCGACAGCCTCGCGCAGGCGCTGGGCGCGCGGCTGTTCAGCGAGGGCATGCCGATGCACGTGCTCGCCTCGACGACGCTTCGGCGCGACGGCGAGCAACTCGACCTGAACCTCGAGCCCGGGCTCGGCACGGCGCCCGACGCGCGGCTGAAACTTCAGCGCTCGACCGAGCGCGTGCTGCCACCCGAGTGGGCTGAGATCTTCGGCAGCTGGGACGGCATGCTCGGGTACGTGGTGCCGCAGAACCGCGCGCTGTCGTCACAGCCCTACCGCAGCCGCATCACGCACCAGGAGATTCAGCTGCCCATCGCGCTCGCCGACTGCGCGATGCTGACGGGCACCGTCACTTCGAACGCAGCCCAAACCTACATCGGCGACGCGCAGCCCGTGTGTTTCCACGTGCCACGCGTCGCCTTTCTGTTTGAATCAGAAGTGCATACCGAGCGCCGCTGTCAAGCGACCGGCTGACTCCTGCAGCCGCGTTCGTCGATGAATCGCGACAGGCCATTGCGCTCCGCCCCTCCAGGATGTCGCACGGCGGGATGGCGTCTTGGCTGAGGGCCGCGGCCGAACAGGGCAAGGGCAGCGTCCCACTGTTCGCCGCGCCACACGTTTAGAAGCGACGGCTCGCTCCTTACCGATTCGAGTGCGCGCAAGACATGCGTCTGCATGAGCGTCCCACACGTTGCGCTCAAGGTTGAGAACGCTCTACACGAGCGACTCGGCCACGCTTCTGAAGAGCACCTATTTCGATAAAGTGCTCGCCGGTCCCTGCGGCGGACGACGCTATGTTGTTGTTGATAGGATTGAGTGCATGGTGGTGGTCGCCTTCCTCACACACCTCGGCCTCGACCCGGTCCCGCCGACGATTGCTCGCGCCCGCGACCTGACGGACGAGGTGGCCTGAGCCTCCCGCTGGCTTTTCGGCGAGCTCGCCGAAGTGACGCGTGATAGCAGCGAGCTGCGCGAGACGCATGCCGCTACGGCCAAGGCCGATGCCCGCTTGCGGCACGATGCCGATGCGTTCCGCGAGTTCTTCGGCAGTGCCGACCTTGCCTTTGAAATGGACGCGCGCAATGTGACGCATGTCGAGCCGCGCCTCGGGGAGAAACCCGCCTACGGCATCGAACAACGTGGCTGCGTAATGCCCCCACGTGCAGACGAGGTCGCTATCGCGAACGAACGAGCGCCATTGCTCGAGCACCTCGGGGATCGGTGCCCCCGAGAGAAGCCGCTCTTCGGGCACGCCGATGTGGAGCGCCGTCCGCGGTGCCAGCGGATGCCGTGGGGCCAGCACCGCATCGAAGGTTTCACCGGTGTGAACGCGGCACGCACTTAGCTGAATGAGCTCATCGGGAAAGGCGCGCTCGCGCGTGGGATACAGATACGGCCATGCGTTCGCCTCGCCGACGACGCACACCAAATCCTTCGGTCGCTCCTCGAAGCACGGCGGCCACGCAGAAGGTCGGGTTCGCGCGGTTCGTGGGTGGCGCACACGCCGCTGCGAGCACGCCTGGGTGCACGCAATTTGCGCGTCGACCATCGCGCGGAAGGGGATGAGCATCGTTTTGAAACGCTCGGGCTCCCCCTCGAGGGCGCCGAGTACGTAGACGAGCGCTTCGAGGGTCGAGACGTAGGCGGCCTTCGGGGGCCTACGAATGCGGTATTCGCTCGGCTGTGCGGCGACGAAGGAATAACGCGGCAACGCGGCGAGCTGAGGGTTCTCGCGGAGCAACGTGCGGGTCTGTGACCAGGTTCCATCGACGACGACGAGCGTCACCGGCGTGTGCGGCGGGTGCTGTCCGATGTCGATCGCGCCGGGCCCCGGGTACAGCAAAACGGGTGGCCTCGCGGGATCGGACAACGCACTCGCGAGCGCGCTCGAGTCACGCCAGTGCACGCCGACGTGGAGCTCCGCGTTAGGCAAACACAAGCTCGCCATGCGGGTCGTGCCGATGGGCATGTCGCGCTCGCGCGGGTGCTGCAGGAGCACGATCCGCGTGGCTGTCGGAATCGGCGTGATGTGCCGGCAGTAGCAGACGCTCTCCGGTCGCCGACAGCGCACGCACATGGCGCGGGGCTCGGAGACGGCAGTGTCGGACATCGGGAACGCGTAGCACGTCTGCGTGCAATTTCGCTCGTGAACGCACAGGTTCCGCTACTTCACGAGGGGCTTCGGGGCGCCCTTCGGCTGCACCACCCAAAAGCCTGCTTTCGACGCCGGGCTCGCGGGTTCATATACCCGGCCCGCGGTGAACGTCACGCTGCGCTCGCCGACCGCAAAGCTTGCTGGATCTTTGCTCACGAGCGTGGCCTCGATCGCCGGCGCCGTCGGGCCGTCGAGGTTCGGGGTGACCCGCCACAGCTCGTGGTCCTCGAGCCGCAGGCCGGACACGATGAACGGCGCGTCCCAGGCTGCGAGCCCATCGATCAAGGTTGCGCGGTCGGCGCATGCCGCGAGGGCATTGAGCTCTTCGAGTGCCTGTCGCGCGGCGGCGATGTCGCTCGCCACCAGCGCGGCATCGTTGAGGTCGAAGGCGACGTTCCAGTGGGCAATGCGGGTCCCCCCTGCGAGGGCATTGTGGAACACCAGCTCTTGCCATAAGTCGGTATCGGCCAAGCCAATTACGCTCACTTTTTCACTTGTGAGTCCGTCACCCTTGTAGCTGCGCGCGGCAATCCACGAGTGAAACGGAATTGTCGGCGCGGCGAGTGGCATCACC
>CANMZR010000124.1 GCA_947502375.1 Polyangiaceae bacterium | reverse complement strand
ACGCGCGGCCCCAGGTGGCCTCGATGAGCGCCTCACCGTCACGCGTCACGTGCAGGGGATCCGCTGTCGCGCGCACCGCCCGTGACACTTCCACGGTGAGCATCGCGAGTCGTGGGACGAGCGCTTCCAGCTGTTTGTGGGCGTAACTCGCACGCTCCGTCTGACCCTCCGCGGTGGCAGAATGTTCGGCTATTTCGTATTGTTTTACGGCGCTTCCGAGTTTGTCGATGCGTTCCAAGCAGCGCGCGAGATGCAGCCGACCACCGATGGCGTTCGGTTCGAGCACGAGGGCTCGGTCGTAAAGGGCGCAAGCTTTCGGAAACTCCCGCGCGTCGTCGAGCTTTCGCGCTTCGGCGAAAATCGCTTGGGCCTTGTCATTCTTTGGCGGTGGCTGGGCCTTGTCCGTCTTTGGCGGTGGCTGAGCCGGCGGCGCACCGAACACCGACGGCGCCGCTAGCAGCAGAGCGCCGCCAAGCATCGTGACCCCACCGCGCAACAGCATGGACGCTCTTTTCGCATCAATAGAAGCTCGTGCCAACCGGATCGGGGCTTGGGTACCGCTTCAGGTAACCTTTTTGGGGCGGCGCTTGGCTTTGCACGCGCGCACTCGGAGCACTGGAACTCGCGGCACTGGAACTCGGAGCGCCGGAACTCGCGGCACTGGGCACCGGCCCTTCGTTGACCACCCGGAGTTCAGGAGCTTCCACAACGGCTGTGGACGCAGACGCGATCGGATCCACCGGATCTCCTTCAGGGTGTTCCGCTGCCAGCGACGAACGGCCAGCGCCGATCGGCTGAAGCCGCGGCCGAGTCGCAAATATCGCGCCCGCAACGAGCACGGTCGAAAGAACCGCAGCCGCCAGCAGCACATACCCGGACCTCAACGACCGGGCGTCCGCAGTGGTACGGTTCGCCTCCGACGAGGCACCCGTCACGGGGGCAGGCACCGGCAGGCTAAAATGGACGCCGGACGGCGGGGTAGGTGCCGCAGCGGCCACGGACGGAACCCAGGGAGCTGGCTGCGGCCACGACGGCGGACTCGAAACGGACGGTACGGGCAGGGTCGTCGACGAAGGCAACGAAGGCTGGCTCGAGGGCGCCAGTGGCTGCGACAACGAAGGCAACGAAGGCTGGCTCGAGGGCGCCAGTGGCTGCGACAACGAAGGCAACGAGGGCTGGCTCGAGGGCGCCAGTGGCTGCGACAACGAAGGCAACGAAGGCTGGCTCGAGGACGCCAGTGGCTGCGACAACGAAGGCAACGAAGGCTGGCTCGAGGACGCCAGTGGCTGCGACAACGAAGGCCCACTCGGCGAGCGCCCCGAATGCACGAGCTCGCCAGGTGCGCTCCACGGCTGAGAGCGCGACGGCGACGCGTTCTCGGGCCCCGAGGGCGCCGGGGCGGCCAGCGACGAAACGGCGCCTTTTCGTTGCCGTCGCTGGGTCGGTGCACTGACGCCAAGCGACTCGGCGAGAGCTTCGACCATCTCGGACGCGCTTAAAAAACGCTGTTTCGCGGACAGCGCGGTGGCTCGTGCGAACCAGCCGTCAAAACCGTTTGGCAACGAGCGCCCAACCCGTGTCCCGCGAACGGAAGGCAGCTCACTCGCACCCTTCAGCACTTTGAGTAACAGCGGATAGATTGGCCCACCGTGCCAGTCATCCGACCAGTAGGAACGACCCACGAGGAGCGAATACGCGATGTGCCCGAGCGCATAGAGATCACAGGCTGGGCCTATCGTGTCCCCATTGATTTGCTCGGGCGCCATGTAGAGCGGTGTTCCGACCGTCGCCGTCTGCTGCCCACCAAGCGGATTGTGAGCCATCACTTTAGCGATGCCGAAGTCGAGGATCTTCAGTCTTGGTGAGCCATCGTCGCGCTCGGTCAGAAACAAGTTATCGGGCTTCAAATCACGATGAACGATGCCATTTCGGTGCGTTTTGTCGAGCGCGAGCGCAGCCTGCCACAAGAGCTGAACGACCTCCTCAGGACCGAAAGGACCTTCGCGCTTCAAGCGCGCCGAGAGGTCCTCGCCTCTTAGAAGTTCCATCACCAAAAATGGGGCACCGGTTCCGGAATCGATTCCGGCGTCGAAAACATCGACGATATGCTCGCTTTCCACGGACGCGGCCACGGTTGCCTCGAGCTTGAATCGCGCTCGCAACCCTGGGTCCGCGACGAGACTCGGAAGCATCACCTTCAGCGCGACGCGACGGCCCGTCTCACCATGAAGCGCCTCGTAAACGGCACCCATGCCACCGGTCCGAATGCACCTTACGACGCGGTAACGGTCGCCGAAAACAGCGCCAGGTTCGAGAGCGGATGGGGGCTCGGAAGACATCGTCGATGACGGCACTCAAAACAGCGGCCCTCGACGACCATGTTACCGCGCGTAAAAAAAAAGGGAAGAGTTCCTGGGGCTTCAACGCTTGCTTCCGATAGCGGCGGCGCTTTCCCTCGGTTGCCCGAGCCTCGCTTCGCGACTCCACCATCGTGGGACGCTGAAGGACTGCCCGAAGAACAAAAAAACGAGAGGGCCATCTCTTGGGGAGATAGCCCTCTTCGCGGAGTCCACGTTTTACGCGCCCACGGTGCCGGACACCGTGACTTGCGGCAATCTCTGCCGCCGCGCGTCGCCCGACTTGCGCTTGCAACGCCGTCGGACATCACCACAACTTCTGGGTTTCCAGGAACCGTTCGGCGTTTCGCGTCGCCTTTGTTTACGATCCTGAATGCCGCGCCTTTTCGCCGCGACAATGGTCTCGCCATCGGCCCTCGTCGCCCTGAGCTTTGTATTCGCTCACTCCCGAGCTGGCTCAGGTGCTACCTGAGTCCCACTCTCGTTGGGAGCTTGGACCACCGACCCTCTGCGTCTTTCGACTGAGAGAGCCAAGGTGCCGTCACGAGATCCGGTGCTCTATGTCGCTCGTCAGTGTGTCAGCGGACTATCCACTTCCGCTACCACCGGCCCGCTGCTCCGCACCAACCTTTCGGCTGGCCCTGTCGAACACCGCACCGTCTTCTGCCGAACCTAGAAGGCCTTCGTCGCACACGGATTAGGGGTGCCACAAACACGCTTCAGAACACCTTCGACTGACCTGGACCGCGATACTTGCCTAACGGCTTGTATCGAGAGTCGCTGCATCGCCCGCGATTCGAATGACCACGCGCGCTACCCCGACATCACCCTTTCACCCATTCAAGCCGCCCGCTCCGTCACGAGTTTTGCCGGACCGCCTGACAGGGCTGACTCGCTCCCCTTTCGCCGTAGCACCGGACCCATTTCTGGTTCCGACCACGTCGACCGAGTCACGAGAAGATGACTCTAGCCAGTCTCTACAACCCAGTTCATTTTCAATTGGGCACCCTACGGATCCTTCGATTCCCGAGCGTCGAGCTTGCGCCCGCCTTTCCACTGCGACCCGCCCGCTCCACGATTCCGCACTCTCGTACGGGTCGCGAAACGTCACGTTTCGCTGCAGCACTCATTTCCCGTCCACTTGCGCAGTCGGCGAATAGAGCCTCGAGTCGTGGGACGGTTGGCGCCGCCACCACAAGCTGTGGACATTTTCTCGATGCACTCGAACGGTGTTTTCACACCGCCGCCCTCATCCACCTTTTTCAGCGGACGACCTTCGAACCGAGTTTTTCGCTCGTGAACGAACGGCTCAAGAAAACCCACTGACGCTCTCTGTCACGTCGCGTGTTCGTTGCCCGAAGGCTCCGATTCAACCGCGCCGCCCAGGCACGCGCGCCATTCCGCTCGCGTGCCGTGAAGCCCGAGTTTCCCCGAGCCTCAAAGATTCCCTTCCGCTGGCCGCGCACCACCGCGACCCCTTCCAGAAACCAGAGCGCCTTTCATCGCTGGGCCCCACCACACGGACCGTATGTCCGTGTCTCGCTCTCGCAAGCTCTCGCTTCCGGTTTTTCCGGATTCGAGCCCCGCACCTCGGTTTCGCCGAGTTTCGGAGAGGTGGGCAAACATCCGAACCAAAGCTTTGCCGCCTTGACCGGTTTTTCGACACGCACTCACGCACCGGTTTTCACCGTCGCGCTAGACCCTCAAGACAATCCGGTTATTCACCGGCGCCCGAACGCCACGTGCCGCCCATCGACTTCTGCAATCCAATGAACCCGTGAGCACACCTCATGACCCCTCCGATCCCGGTCGACTTGGTCTTGCGACCCGCCCGACACCGGCCACCCGAACCCTTGCGGGACCTGGCGGACCGAAACACCCTGGCTCAGGGGTCGATCGGTGATTTCACTACCGATTCGACGCCCGCAGTAAGCGACCGCTCGCTCCACGGATTGACCCCAACTCAAAGCGTTCTCGAGCACCCTCGTGTCGCGTAACTGGCTCCGGCACCGACTGGAACAGTCGACACCGGCGATCTGCGGTACGGATCCTCCGCCATTGCGGAGCCCAGCTCGCCCAGGCACGTCGGTGTTTCAACCGACGCCACGACGCTGTCGTGTTTGCCATTAGGGCCGTCTTGCCTCCCCCCGCGCGAACGGGACGTGGTTCAACGAACCCAGGGTGCTTTCCACCTTCCCAACCTCGACGACCCCGCGCACGAGGCGCGGCGTATCAAGGGGCGCCGACTTCCGAGCCAAGTTTCCTTGGACACGGAGCCGGACTTTCACAACACCTTTTTTACCTAGTTTTCCGAGCCTGACTTGGACTCGGAGACCGGGGCTCGAACACATCTTCGAACGATTGAACGCTTGGCGGAGTGAATCCGTCGAGGCGTCCCCTCGGACGACGAGGTTCGCGGTGCCTGGGAGGCTTCTGCGATCGGAAGTGCCGGAGGCTGATGTGCCGCGGAACTTCCAGGGGGCGGTGTCTCAAATCTCGGGAGCATTTGCAACCAAAAATAAGACTCGGCCGTCGCATTTTTTAGATTCGGGAATTGTCCACAATTTCTTCACAAGCCCGTAAAAACCAGGGCTCCTGCATTCTCGCGAGGTTACGCTACGCCCGGACGAAAGGCGGAGTTGGCTCGCAGCGATGCGGTCGGTTTTGTGGCAGCAACGCACCGCCCACGGCCGCGTTCTCGGCGCCTCGAGTCTCGCCGTTCAACGGAGTGCTCGCGGTTTTTTTGTGGCTGCGCGCGAGAGCTTGCCTTCGTTGCACGTGGCCGCCGCGCCTGCGCTTGACCGCTCGATGAGCACGCCCGACTGCGCAAGGGTGTGGTAACGAATGGGACGTGTCGAGTGCCGTTGCCACGCGTCCCGAGTCTGGAGCCCTCGCGTTGACCGACCACGACCGACGCGGCCTCGCGGAGCGTCTCCTCGAAGCCACCGGCATGCGGATGGCAACCTGCGAGCGAACGGCAGCTCGCGCGTTACGCGTCGCCTTTCGCGACGACGACGGCGGCCCCTGGGATGAAGAGACCTTATCGAAGGCGGGGATCGGCGCTTGGGCGCGGCCCACGTTGCTCGGCCTGAGCCCTGCGCCGCGCCTCGAGCTGGCGGAGAAAGCCCCGTCAGCGGATGGGACCATCCGCCTTCTCTTTCGTACCGTCGACGGCGCGCTCGTCGAATCGGTGATCATTCCCACTGCCGACGGCCGCCGCACGGCGCGCACGACGCTCTGCATCTCAAGCCAGGTTGGTTGCGCACGCGCGTGCACCTTTTGCGAGACCGGGCGGCACGGCTATTCTCGGCAGCTCAGCGCCGGCGAGATCGTCGATCAAGTGCGGCTCGCGGCACGCATCTGCGTCGCGGATGCGCCGACCGACTTGCGAACGTCGCCTGGCCCACAAGAACGGCGCGGCGCGGCGTCAGAACACTCCTCGAACCGCCCGATAACGAACATCGTCTTCATGGGCATGGGAGAGCCGTTCGACAACCTTCGCGAAGTGTTGCGGGCCGTATCCTTGCTTACGGACGACGTCGCATTTGCTTATCCAGCATCACGGATCACGGTCAGCACCGTTGGCGTCGCTGACAAATTCAGCGCGTTCTACGCGAGCACCAAGGCGGAACTCGCCATCAGCATCCACGCTCCCGACGACGCGCGGCGCACCGCGATCATGCCGATCAACGAGCGCTTTGACCTGCTCACCCTTCGCGATGCGCTGTTGAAGGCCAAGCCCGCAAACCGGCGAGTGCTCTTTCAGTATGTGCTGTTCGCGGGTTTCAACGATTCGGAAGCGGACGCCGATCTCCTCGCGGAGTACGTGGCTCCGGTGCGCTGTCGCGTGAACCTCATACCCGCCAACCCCGGACCCGCTCCGCAGCTCGTCGCCCCAGCGGCGGGACGCGTCGACGCCTTCGTCGCACGCCTGAACGGCCACGGCGTCACCACCCTCCTCAGACGGCCTCGGGGGCGCGACGTCGGTGGCGCTTGCGGCCAGCTCGCGGGCGTTCGGCGCCTCGACCTCGCACCCGTGGGCCCACCATGCCCCTGAGCCCCCGGCAACTCGATTCGGCGATCTCACAATGGCACTCCGGAAAGCCCGGGAGCGAGTCGCTCGTGGTGGTGCCGGTGACACAGATCGACCGCCGTGGCCGCGTTCAAGGAACGGCGCCTGCGGGGACCAGAGTGGGCCGGCTCGAGGTGCTGCGACTCGGGACCGTGGTCGCGCAACTCGACGGGGCTAACCTTCAAATCGAGCGCTTCTTTTGCGACCTCGGTGTCCTCGAGCCCCGCGGCGAACAGCTGGTCATCGTGGCGCTCGCACCAGGCGTCTCGGCGGTCGAGCTGCAAGCACTCGTCGAGCCGCTTTTGATGATAACGCACGAAGTGGAAGAAATGGTACTGGACGGAACAATCGATGGCTTGGCCGGATAAAACCCCGCCCGACGCGAGCGAAAAACAGACGCTCGGCAAAGGCGTCTTTCGCAAATGCGATGGCTGCGACTTCACCCTTCCGGCAGAAGACCTGGTGCGCAATTTTGAGGTCTGTCCGCGGTGCGAGCACCACCACAAGCTGGGTTCGGAAGGCTGGCAGCAGCTCATCTGCGACCACGGCGTCCTCGACGAATGGGACGAGGGGCTCGAGCCGACGGACCCGCTTGGTTTCAGCGATGGGAAGTCCTACCGCGAGCGCATCCGCGCGAGCCAGCTGAAGAGCGGCGTTCGCGAGGGGATCCAGGTAGGCCGCTCGGAACTCAAAGGTCGCCCGATCGCTTACGGCTGCTTCAACTTCGGTTTCATGGGAGGGAGCATGGGCTCGGTGGTGGGTGAAAAAATCACTCGACTGTTCGAGCGTGGTGCGGCCGCGCGCCTTCCCGTCGTCTTGCTTCAGGCATCGGGTGGTGCACGAATGCAGGAGGGGATCCTCTCGCTGATGCAGATGGCGAAGTCGGTGGCGGCTCGCGAGCGGTACCGTGCGACCGGCCTGCCGTTCATCTCGTGCCTGCTCCATCCGACGACCGGTGGAGTCGCCGCGAGCTTCGCGTTCCTCGGTGACGTGAACGTCGCCGAAGCCAAGGCTTTAATTGGCTTTGCGGGTCCGCGTGTCATCGAGAGCACCCTTCGGCAAAAACTCCCACGGGGCTTTCAGCGCGCCGAGTTTCTGCTCGATCACGGGATGGTCGACATGGTGTGTTCGCGGCTCGAGATGAAGAGCCGCCTGGCGACGTTGCTGGGTCACCTGTGCCAATAAGTCTCGATACCGAGCTCCCCCGCCTCCTCGAACTGACCCGCCGTGGAGCACGCCTCGGGCTCGACCGCATCGAGGAAGCTCTGGCCCTCCTCGACGCACCGCAGAAGCGTTTTTCCGTCATTCACGTTGCCGGTACGAACGGCAAAGGCAGCGTGTCCTCGATGCTCGAGACGATTTTGCGCCAGTGTGGCATTCGGACGGGTCTCTACACATCGCCGCACCTCGGCCGCTTCAACGAGCGCATTCAAATCGATGGCGAAGCGCTTGACGACGAGACCTTCGCGGAGGTGCTCAACGGAGCAATGCATGAGGAGATGCCTCCCCTCAGCCTGTTCGAAACCCTTACGGCGGCTGCCTTTCTGGCCTTCGCGCGACGCCGCGTCGAGGTCGCGGTGCTGGAGGTTGGGGTCGGAGGTCGGCTTGACGCAACGAACGTGGTCGAGGCCCCGCTCGCTACAGCCATCACGAGCATCGGACTTGATCATACGCGCCTGCTCGGTAGCGACTTGGCGTCAATTGCCATTGAAAAGGCTGGCATATCGAAACATGGAGCGCCACTTGTGGTCGGCCCGCTCGACTTTGTCGCCACCCGAGCCACGGCCAAGGTGGCGCTCGCGCGCGGCGCCAATCCGATCGTTTGGTTGGACGACGGCGAGCCGCGCGGCATCGAGCCAGGTGCACATCGCGCGCGACTCCGGTATGCCGAGCACTCGGCAATCCTGCGGGTGCAAGACGGGATGGAATTCATCCTTCGCCCGCGCCTCGAGGGCAGGCATCAACTCGTCAACGCGAGTGTCGCCGCGACCGTTGCGTGGCAGCTGCGGCACAGCTTGCCCGGCATCGAACACCACATTGAACGCGGCGTAGCCGAAGCGCGCTGGCCTGGACGGATGGAGCGCCTCGATGGCGGCGGGGGTGTGGCCGTTCTGCTTGACTGCGCCCACAACATGGAAGGCATCGCCAGCCTGTGCGAGCACCTGAAGAGCACCGATCCCGCGCGCACGTGTTTGATCTTCGGCGCCATCGATGAAAAGCCACACGGCCCGATGCTGGATGCGGTGGCGCGCCTGGCCAACCGTCGGTATTACTGCCGACCGATTGACCCAATCGCGGGCCGGCAAGCGGTCGAGCCAGACGCCCTCGCCGCCGCGCATCCAGGACGCGCACTTGGGAGCCCCGAAGAAGCACTTGAGGCGGCCCTTCTGCAAGCGCAGGAGGGCGAGCTCATCATCGTGACGGGTTCGATCTTCTTGGTCGGCGCCGTTCGAGCCGCCCTGCTCGGGCTTCGACGCGATGCAGCGATTCCATTGTAAGCGATGCGGTTCTAGGGCTCGGGCGAGGGCTAGCGCTAGAAGGCTCGGACTCGGGAGCTTCTACGCTAGGTCCTTTCGAACTACGATGACGACACGAGCAATGACTGACCGAAAACTTTTTGGAACCGATGGAATTCGGGGCGTGGCGAATGTCCACCCCATGACCCCCGAACTCGCGCTACGGCTCGGCCGGGCCATCACCTTCGTCGCCAAGCGTCACGCGAAGAAAAGCGGCGGCAACCGCCAACCGCGGATCGTCATCGGCAAGGATACACGCCTCTCTGGTTACCTCCTCGAAACGGCGCTCGCAGCCGGGATTTGCGCAATGGGAGGTCGCGTCATGCTCTGTGGACCGTTACCGACACCCGGCGTCGCAAACATCACGGTGAGCATGCGTGCGGACGCGGGCGTCGTGATAAGTGCGAGCCACAACCCCTACGACGACAATGGCATCAAGCTATTCGGCCCCGACGGCTTCAAGCTCGACGACGCTCTCGAGTTGGAGATTGAGGAGTTGTTGAGCGGAGATGCGCTCGACAAGATCAAGGTCACGGGAAATAAAATTGGCAGTGCGTACCGGGTCGATGACGCGCAAGGTCGCTACGTCGTTTACTGTAAGTCCACCTTTCCGGACCGGCTGAGCCTCGATGGGGTTCGCATTGTGGTCGATGCCGCGCACGGTGCGGCTTACAAGGTTGCGCCCCTCGTTTTCGAAGAACTCGGTGCGCGCGTTGACCGCATTGGCGTGAAACCTAACGGAACGAATATCAACAAATCCGGCGCGCTCCATCCCGCCATCGTTGCGCACGAAGTGAAAAAGCGCGGCGCCCACCTCGGGATCGCCCTGGACGGCGACGCGGACCGCGTGATCATCCTCGATGAACGTGGCGAAGAACTCGACGGCGACGTCCTCATGGCACTCTGCGCCGCCCGCATGCTGGAGCAGCGCAGCCTCGCAAAGAAAACCCTCGTTGCGACGGTGATGTCGAACCTCGGTCTCGAGCGAGCCATGGAAAAGCGCGGCGGCAAGCTGGTGCGTACTCCCGTCGGTGATCGCCACGTGGTCGAGCGCATGCGCAAAGGGGCCTACACCTTCGGCGGTGAGCAGTCCGGCCACCTCATCTTCCTCGAACACGCGACCACGGGTGATGGCATCGTTGCCGCGCTGCAATTGCTGGCACTGCTCGTCGACTCTCAGCGACCGCTGTCGGAGCTTGCAATGGGTGCAATGGAACATGTTCCACAGGTGCTCCTAAGCGAAAAGTTCCCCCTGCGCCGCCCGCTCGACCAGCTGGCCACGACCAGCCGTCTCATCGCCAAAATCGAGCGTGACCTTGGCAAGAAGGGGCGCGTCGTCGTTCGCTGGAGCGGCACCGAACCCAAGCTTCGCGTGATGCTCGAAGGCGAAGACGAACAGCGCATCCGCCGAGACGCTCAGGCCATCCTGAGCGCCGCGCGGCGAGACCTTGCGAACTGACGTGTGAACCCACTGTCGGCCAAGAGTGCTCGAAGGCTGGGGTCGCTCGGGCTTCCCGGGGCGGACACAAAAAAACGCCAGGAAAGCCGCCCACCAGAATTCCGCCGGAGGGACGCAACGCAGCTCGTCTCCTGTTGGATTCGAGGCACTAGTGGGCACGGCGCATAAAAATATCTTCGAGCGTCTCGCGATGGGGGACGACCTCGACGACATCCGCTCCAGCTGCGAGCGCCTCCGCGAGAACTTCCCGGACGGCCCGCTCCCCGGCCACGCGAAGCGACGTCACGCCCATGCGCGCGATGGGGTCATGGCCGTTGTTTCGCAACGTCTCGAACAAAGCTTCGCTCACCTTGGCGAGCGAAATATCCGTTCGAATGATGTCGCCGCCAAGCAACTCACGAAGCTTCCCGGCCTCGACGACCTTCCCGCTGCGGAGGATCACGACCTCGTCGCAGAGCGACTCGACGTCATTCAAGATATGGGTCGAGAAAAAGATCGTTCGCCCGAGGGCTCGCTGCGCCAGCATGATGTCGCGTACGTCCTTGCGGCCAACGGGGTCGAGGCCGCTCATAGGCTCGTCAAGGATCAAAAGCTCTGGTTCGGCCACGAGGGCAGCCGCGAGGCTCGCGCGCTGCAGCATCCCTTTTGAAAGGCTGCGCGCCTGGCGGTCGGCCGCGTAAAGCACTCCGGTTGACTCGAGGACTTCATCGGTGCGCCGGTCGAGAACGCGCCCGCTGAGGCCGCTCAGGCGACCATGCATCACGACCAATTCACGCGGCGTGAGATAGGGATAAACGTAAGGATTTTCGGGCAAAAAACCGACCCGGGCGCGCGCCTTTACCGCCGGAACGCGCTCACCGAAAAGGAATGCCGAACCGCCCGTCGGAGCGATAAGACCAAGGAGCATCTTGAGCGTGGTCGTCTTCCCGGAACCGTTCGGGCCTAGAAACCCCGCGACGGTGCCGTCAGTGACCGTGAAGCTGATGCCTTTCACGGCCTCGACCGCGGTTCGGCGAAACAACCCCGACCGATACGTTTTTTCGAGTGACTGAACGTCGATCAGCGCCATGTACTCAAGGCCCCTACTCAGACTTCAGCCATCGCACAACCGAGTGCCGCTTACAAGCCGGGGGCCCCTGTGCCCACCCTCGCCAAGGGCGATGGGTGGCCAAACGGTCGAGCAACTTTGCCAAGAAGAAGATTCGACGACGAAAATGCGCTTACTCCGGCGGTGCCGATGATAAAACTCCAACCCGATGGCGCGTACACGTTCACATCATTCGATTTTTGCCTGGATTCAACCTTCGACGCTGGCCTCCGTTGCCGCCCTCGCTGGCATCGCTGTCACCGGAACCGCAGCGGCTCAATCGCCCGCGCCGCAGCCGAGTCGACGTAAGCCAACGGCTCCCGCCGGCTGGGAAATTCCGGCAACTCGCGCCGCTGAGC
>CANMZR010000123.1 GCA_947502375.1 Polyangiaceae bacterium | reverse complement strand
CAGCCATCGACAGGCGCAGCTTCGTCGCTGCGCCGAAGCTGCGCCTGTCGATGGCTGAAGTGGAGCGCCTGCGTCTGCATTTGACGGCTGGGGGCAATCTGCTCGTAGCGACCGGACCACTTCCGAACGACAGCCAGCGAGGCTTCATCTCGTTGGGGCTCGACCCGCTGCTCGCGGCCGGTGGCCTCAGTTTGCGCCAAGAGCTGGTTATCGAACGCAACCCCGAGCGGCGAGCCAGTGCCGGCCAAGGCGAGATGTTCCTCGCGAAATTGCTCGAGCACCCGTCGACCACGGCGCTTCGAATCGCCGGTGATTCGGTGCCAATCGTCATCGAACTGGCCAGCGCACTCGAGCCCCTCGCGACTTCGACGGTGAAACCGGAACCCCTCCTCGAAACGTCGAGCGACGCGTTCGGCTTGGCGGATATGTCCGCCGAAATCAGTAGCGGCAAGGCCCCTGAGCCAGGCCCGAATGACCGGCGCGGGCCACTGCAACTGGGCTACGCCGCCGAGTTGCCAAAGACGCGCGGCGAGGCTCAGCATGGCCCCCGACTCGTCGCGCTATCCTCCGCGAGCTTTCTCGATGGGCGCAATTGGTCGAACCCGCAGCTTCAAGGAACAGCACTTTTGCTGGAGAGCGTGATCTCTTGGCTCGCCTCCAAGACGGTCGTCCTCGACATCCCCGAAAAACGAGGGCGTCCACCGGTTGGCCTTCGGCTCACCGAGGACATTCTTCGGACCGTTCTCATCGAGGTTGTCGTCCTCTTGCCGCTCGCCATCCTCGCGGTCGGCGCTACGATCCGGTGGCGACGCAATGCCTCGGAGACCGCCAGCCGTAAGCCAAAAGGTGCGTCTCCGACCCCCAAAACGGAGGAAAAATCTTCGTGAAGCAGGCCTGGAAACGGCATCGAGTCACGCTCGGGCTCGTCCTCGTCGCCGCGCTGCTCGGGGGCGTCGCGTTTTGGGACCGCAACCGAATCTCCACCGACGAAGCGAAAGCGCGCACGCTGCAGCTCTTCGACGCATGGCGACCTGACGAGCTCGACTCGTTGGTCGTCGAAGGGCCGCGCGGGCGGGTCGAAGTGACGCAGCTTCCTGAGGCGAACGGGGAGCACGGCTTTGCGCTGAAGGAAGGCGACCAAGTCCGAAGCGCCGACGAGCAAGAGGTCGAGGACTTCATGCTCAGTCTCGAATACGCCGGCTTCGAACGACGAGTGGATGGGCTCGATCGCAAGGGGCTCGGCCTCGAGCCGCCGTTTCTGCTCGTCACCATTGCGATGGGGAAGCTGCATTATACATTGCGAGTCGGCGGTGAAGCACCCAGTCCCAAAGGAGCGCGCTACGCCGAGGTCGAAGGCGGGGCACGGCCCAAAGCCCGCTACGTTCTGAAAGCCGAGTTCGTGAGGGCTTTACTCGATGAGCCGTGGGGGCTGCAGAGCAAGCAACTTTCGCCCTACGTGTCCAGCGACGTCGCGAGCTACGAGTTCGCCGGCGCAGCCGTATGGGCACTCAGGCGAGCGGGTTCCGGCGGACGGGCCACCATCGATCTCACCATCGAGTCGAGCAGCACGGGAAAAAAACGCGCGAGCTTTCGAACCGTTGACGCCTGGACGACGTCGCTCGCCCGACTCGAAGTGCGGAGCTTCATCGACGACCCGGGTGCCAACAAAGGAACGGCGACTCTCACCATCGTGCCGAAGGACCCGAAGAAACCGCGGGCGGTACTCGAGTTCGGCGGAGCCTGTGAGGGCGGCGTTGTCGTGCGCCGGAGTGAGCCGGACGTCATCGCCGCTTGCGTGGATGCACACGTCGCGGAGAGTCTGCGCGTCGAGCCTGCCCGCTTCATCGACTCCTACGTCATCGGGCTGCCCGAAACGGACGTCACGGAACTCAAGTGGTGGGACGAAGCGACCACGGTGGAGCTCGCGCGGCGCGACGAAGGGTGGCACATGCGAAAGCCCGAGGACGCGCAACTCGACGCCGGCGTCGGGAACGCACTGCTTGAACGAATCGCTCGCGCGGAAGGCGTCCCGGTCACCGACGAGGAGCGAAAAGACGAGAAAACATTGGGTCTTGATGTCCCGCGCGCACACTTACGGCTCGTCGGATTGCCCGACCGCGCAGCCGGGCCAGAAGCGCCCGAACACGTCGAAGAGCTCGACGTCGGTGCGAGCTCGGGCGGCATCGTCTACGTTCGACGCCGGAGCGACGGCACGATTCTGGGCGTGCCCATCGAGCTCAGCTCCGCGCTCCTACCCACCCCGAGCGCGCTCCGTCCCACGCAGCTCCTCGACCTGCCGCTGAAGCACGTCCGAGCCCTTGAACTCGACTGCGGCAGCCGCCGGCAGAGACTCACGCGCGACTCGAAAAGCCTCTGGACGCGCACCGAGCCCGCCACCGACTTACGAGCCGACCTCGCCGCGGCGAATGAGCTCGCGGAAGCGCTTCGCACCCTCACCGTCGTGCGCTGGGACGCCGAAAAGTCCGAAGAGCGACACGGGCTCGAACACCCCTGGTGCACCAGCCGACTCGTCGTTGCGGTACCCGACGCGAACGGCAACACGGCCCCGGATGACCCGAACGAAAAACGCGAAACAATCGAGATTTCCATCGGTAACGAGACGGAGGGCGGATATTTCGCTCGCCGCAACAAGGACCACGCCGTGTTCGTCGTGCCGCGACCGCTCGCAACGATGAGCCGCGAGTGGTTGCTCGACCGGGGGGCCTTGCTCATCGAGCCAAGTGACGTCGACGCCATCACGGTCACGGTCGGAGAACGAATGCTCAACGTGATTCGACGTGGTGACACGTGGGCACTCCTCGGGGGCACGCATCCAAACGACACCCGAGCGAATGTCGTCGGCAAGGCGCTCGAGGCGTTGTTGGCCGAAGGCGTGGTGACGCTCGGCCCCCCCGCGAAGGCCGAGGGCTTCGACGAGCCTCGGGGACGCATCACCATTCGTCGCCGAATGGGCGCCGAGCCGCAGGCTCTTGTGGTCGGAGCGACGTCCATTTGGCACGACATTAAAGTCGCCTATGTTCGAAAGAAGGGCATCGACGCGACGTTCGTCGTCGCCCTCGCGCGCCTCGATCCCCTGCTCGACGCACCCTGAAACTGAGTTTTTTCGGACCGATAAGCGGAGTGTGCTAACTCCTGCGCCGTGGCGAAGACGAAGCAGACCCGGGTCGAAGCCGTCCCAACGGAGGGTCCGGGTTCCCATCGAAAGGTGGCACTCTTCGCTGCACTCGGTCTCGTCGTCGGAGTGTCTTGGCCCGTCCTCGCTGGTAAACATCTCGGGCCGCACGTGCCCGGGGCGAAAAAAGATGACGACGAGCCGGCGGTGATGGCCTTGGCGTCGGCCAGCAATTCTGCGACTGCCGCAAGCGCTTCATCAGCGAGCGTGGAACTGCCGAGGGGCGCGTCGTCGGCGGAACTCGAGGCCGCCCCATTGCCCGCGACGAAACACAGTGTGACGGTCGATGGCGGCAGCATCACGAACTGCTGGCACGGCAAAGAGAAACTCGAAGGGGCGCGCTGTGGGGTGCTGAAGCTCGACCGGACCGTCGTTCCGAACCTGCGCCAATTGACGAGCTGCCCATCGGCCCTCGGCTTGACAGGTGACCTCAACCTCTCGTTTGACATCGACTTCGAAAAGAAGGCGATTCGCGTCAAAAAAGGGAAAAAGAGCGTGGCTCTACCGGCCGCTGGCGAGCATGACAAGACCGCCCGAGGTGCGGAGCTTCCGAACACCACCGTCACCGGCATTCTGGCCTGCGTCGCCGATTACGTCCGCGAGCTCCAAGCGGAGAAAATTCCCCACGAACACGGGCGCTACCTCGTTGACTTCAACCTGCACTTTCGGGCGCACGCCGAGGCTCCCACCGCAAAAGTCGAAGAGGAGTCCGCCGGGGTCGATGAGGGCACCGACGCCGTGGCTTCGATCGTCTTCGACAGCGCCCTGCTCCGCGACGAGCCCCGCACGGGCAAGACCGTGGCGCGCCTGGTTCGCGGAACGCACGTCAAGATCCTCGGGAGCCGCAAGGATTGGTTCGAGGTGAAGATGGGCAACCATCAGGGTTGGCTTTATCGCTCGGTGATTGGTCGCTAAACCGGCGGCAATGCTAAACCGGCGGCAATTCAGCGTAAGCATGGAGTGCCGGAATTCGCACTCTCCCGAGTGGGGTTCCTGACACCATGGGCAGTTACGCTAACTGGGCGAGGTTTTTTTCGGGTTCGCTGTTGCTGGGGGCCGCCGGCTTTGGCATCGAGCGCGTGCACCGCGTCTTGCCGACCGAGGGGGTAGCGCTAAGCGGGCTGACCATTGATACGGAGCGCGCCGATGGCCATACCCCCGTACCGGTGCTCCTTGAAACTGCTGCCACCAAGCGCCTGCAGCGCCATGTGAACATTGTTCACGAGGGCACCTACGTGGTGACCGCCACCCTCGCGGAGCTCGGAGCGCGAGTCGAAACCGGCCCGCTCGAGCCAGAGCTCACTCAGGTCGGGCACACCGGAACCGTCTGGCATCGCCTCGCCGAGGCCTTCCGCGCACGCGCGGGGGAGACGCACGCGGTGCTCGTGACGACCCTGCCGACCGAGGAACTCGCCACGCGGCTCGCGACCATCAAAGAGACGCTGGATACGAAGCCAACCGAGGCCCGCTGGGACTTCGCAACGGGCCGCGCGCTCGCTCACCACGATGGGCAACTCGTCGACGTCGAAGGGACCGTCGATGCCGTCCTCGCTGCGACCCGTGAGGTGACCGAAGAGCCCGCGACGGTACCCCTCGTGTTCTACCGCCTAGCGCCGAGCGTGACCGCAGAGGTGTTGCCGGGCTTCGACCAGTCGGCGGAACTCGGGCGGTACGAAACGTTGTTTGCGTTCGCGGGTGGCCAAGAAGGACGCGCAAGGAACGTGGCGCGCGCGGCTGAAGCTATCGACGGGGTCGTCTGGCTTGCCGGGGAGCTCCTCTCGTTCAACGAGCACGTCGGGGCTCGAAGCGTCGAGAATGGATTCTCGAAGGCCGGCGAGCTTTACAAAGGCGAGAGCCGCATGGGGATCGGAGGAGGAACCTGCCAAGTTGCGAGCACCCTGCACGCGGCCGCAGTGTTCGGCGGCTTCGAGGTCGTTGCGCGCAGTCCACACTCCAGACCCAGCGGTTACATTCCGATCGGGCTCGACGCCACGGTGGTGTACCCCGACGTCGATCTGCAACTCCGAAATCCCTTCGATTTCCCTGTTATTGTTCAGGCAACCTCTCACGCTGGCAAGCTGACACTGCGGCTTCTCGGGCGCCAAAAGATGGCAAATGTCGAGCTTAAAACCTCGACAATCGGTGAAAAGCCATTCGGCCGCAGAGTGGATAAATTCCGGTACTTCACCAAGGGGCGCAGCCTTCGAAAGCAGGCCGGGCGCAAAGGCGTCGTGCTCGAAAAGGTACGGACCCTCCATTTTCTGGACGGGCGAATGGTCACCGAAACCACCCGCGACACCTATCCACCGACCATTGAAATATACGTTCTCGGTCCCGGCGCGAACGAGGCCGACCTACCGCCGCTCGAGGCCGCGGTGAAGGCTCAACCCGAGGGTGAACTCGACACCACGGCGAGCGTCACACCCGAGCCGTGAGTTCGCGGAACTGCGGGCCCAGCTCAGGGCGACTTCGCAAGGGGGCCGTGAACCGCGATGCCAGATCCAGCAATTCGAACTCAATGACGTCCGCTTCGCGGCCAAGTTCTTCGAGGGCCGCTTCTGCCGACTCGAGCTCCCCATGGACGTTGGACTCGTGAATCCGCAATGCCTGACGGATATCTTCAACTTCGCTATCGATAGCGCGAAGCTTTTCGCGTTCGACCTCGATGTCGCGCACGCGTCCGAGTTGCGTTTGGCGAGCTTCCCACCACGCACCCATGACGTCGGCGAGTTGTCGGTAAGCTGTCGCGAGTTCTCGGTACGGCTCGGAGAAACCACTTCGTCCTTCCCACGTCATGACTTCGCGATGGCACTGCATGACCGTCGGCTGAAACGCACCAGCGACTTCGGCACTCGCCGCTTCCGCCGCCAAAAGCTCGACGATCCGCTTCCGAATGTCCTCGACACCGGCTCTCGTTACGGCGATTTGCGCCGCGAGCCGCTCTCGTCCGGAGAGCGCACGAGCAAAGGTGACCTCGTGCTTGCCAAGCTCGATGGTGGCGCGTTTACCGAGGACCGCAAGCCGATCCACGCGCTCCCCGATGGCGCCAAATCCGGCCTGCACTTGTGCCGCCGGTCCCGACAGGAGAACGCCCTCGAGCATGCGAGCGAAGATCGAGCGATAGCGCTCCCAGCGCAAAAGACCACTGTCCAGCCCCATCGAGCTTGGCATCGCCGGACGCCCCGGATCGAGCATCGGGGCGATCGCCGCGTCCTGGCAGGCCGCGCGCAAAAGCTCGAGCGCGTGCTGGCCGTTCTCGGGGCGCTTATCAGGCGCAAGCGAGAGCATTCCGAGAGTCCAGTTCGCAATCGGCCGGGGGAACGGAGCCAGCGCCGCCGCAAGGGCCGCCGTGGACTCATCGTTCAACTTCTCTCGAATCGCACGAACGTCCTCGCCCGGGAACGGACGCCGTCTCGTGAGCAACTCGAACGCGATGACCCCGGCCGCGAAGAGGTCCGCCTGAACGGAACTGCGCTGATGATGGCTCAACTCGGGCGCCGCATAATGTTGGGCCATGAGGGAATCCGGTTGGTCCTCCCAAGGAGCGCGAGCCACCGTGCGTCCGAGTCCGACATCGATGAGATCGAGATGCCCGTTCGACCAGTAGAGCGCATTGCTCGGGCGCAAATTACCGTGAATCGCCCCAAAATCATGGATGCGGGCGAGACCGGAGAGCACCTGCAGCGTCAGCCCCATCGCTTGAGACACGTCCAACTGTGCGCGTTCGATCAAGAGCGCCAGCGGATGGGCATCGACGGCTTGCCGAACCACCATCACTCGCTTGCCTACGATGCGGGTCGCGAAAGTTGGCAACACATTCGCGTGGCTCGAGCGCCGCGCCATGGCCAGAATCTCGCTGAGTTCATCCGTCCCGTCGGGGACCTCGAGCAGCTTGACGACACACGCCATCGCAATGAGGCGAAACCGACCGAGATACGTCCGACTCCACCCCCCGTGGGCGAGCAACGTCTCCAGCCGAACCAGCCCATCCACGGTCGTACCGAGAAGCTCATCCTCGTTCGCGTGACAGGTCTGGCCATCGAGGAAGCAAAACGTGGTCTCGTCAGGATACGAGAGGCCGCAAGCAGGACAGCTTTTCATGAGAAGGGCACCAGCATAGACGATCCGCGAGGGTAGCTAAAGTGTGCACTCGAGCGATTCATTGAGAGGCCGTGCGCCCGCGGGTGGGACTATACTTCGCCGCGTGTCGGCCATGCTAGCCACCAGCCGAGCGAAGCCATTGCAGCGCGTTCTTTGGGGCATTGCCGTGCTGCCCGCCTTTCTGGCCGCCTTGGTCCTCGGGACGAGCCTGCATCTCAACGTTCCAGTCGCACGGCGCGTGCTCTCACGCTTCGTAAACGACGGTCTGAGGGAGGCCGTCGCCGGGACAGTGACGATCGGTAGGATCGACCGGCTAGGTCCCGGTTCGCTCACACTCGCCGACGTTCGCATCGCCGAGCCCGACGGCACGGAAGTGCTCACCATCAAGCGGCTCGAGTTCGATGGGCCCGGCTGGCTTGGGCTTCGCAGTCTTTGGGCGAAAGCGCCCGGTCTGGTCGTGCGACGCCTGGCCATCACCGAAGCGAACCTCGAGCTGGGCATCGACGACGCTGGACAACTTGGCATCGCGCGTGCGCTCAAGGAACGAGTGGGCCCCGTGGCGCCCACCGCCGCCCCGCCTTCAAAGGGATTTGCGCTGCGCATCGAGCGATTCGAATTCGACCGGGTGCGCATCCATGGCACGCCCGGTACCAGCCACCCACTCGACGGAGCGGTGACGGCCGTCGTGGGGTCCCTCGACCTCGCCCCGACGGGCCTGCAACTCGCCGTCGAGCACGCCGAATTCGCAGCGCCGAACTGCGTGCCCGCACCACTCCAAGGCAGCCTCAAGCTCGGGCTTGAAGCGCCGCGTGACGCGAGTGGAACCGAGTTCTTGGCGCCAACACTTTCAAGCGACGTCGATGCGACTTTCGGCGTGTTGCAGCTCCGTGTTCACGCCGAAATACGCGACGAAACGCTCACTATTTCCGCTATTTCCCCGAGCGTCGGGCAGGACGAGCTGGCGGTTCTGCTACCCGAACTCCCCCTTCGGCCACCGCGTCCCATCGCTCTCGAACTGCACCTCAAAAAAACAGGAAGTGCTCTGCAAGCCACGGCGCGGGCAACCCTTCCCGCTCGCAGCGAACGAACCTTCCCGAGCGGTCCCGCGCTTTTGGGCAACGTCGAGGTCGAAGGTCGGTACGAGCCGACTTCGGGCAACGTCGCCGTCGAAGTCACGGCGAGCGAATTTGACATCGCGACCCTGGCCCCGAGCCTGGGGCAGAGTCGCATCGACGTGCGCGGGTCGGCGCGCCTGAATACGCGAGCACGTGTCGTTCACGGCGCCGTGCACGTGTCGGCTTCGGAACTTGCGATGGCGGACGGCAGCGTTCTCGCCTTCCCGGCGGCCTCGGGCAGCTTCAGCGCATCGGCGAGCGGCTCGGAAGTGCGGCTAAGCTTCGACGAACCGGGGAGCCCGAGCGAAGGACGGTTCCTCATCGGGGCGGACCGCGCGGTCGAGTTTGCACTCCACACGTTGATCCCAGCGCTCGATTCGGTGCCACGGCTAAAAGCGCTTGCGCCCGACCTGCCGGCAGTGCGCGGAAAGAGCGAGATCACGGCCGGAGGACACCTCGCCAACGGGGTGCTTGATGCCTTCGCCCACGCGCGCGTCCAGACCCTTTCGATTCCGCAAAGAGGGCTTCGTCTCGAGCGCGGGGAACTGGACTCGCACGTCTTTGGCCCACTCGACGCGCTGCAGCTCGACGCCAGCGCTCGCGGAGAATCCCTGGGAATTCTCGGCAAAAAGTTCCCAAAGTTTACCCTGCGTGCGACCGGCTCCCGGCTCCGCACCCAGGTGCGTGCCGAGGTGCTCGATGACGCTCAGCGCACCTGGAAGGCGGCCGGTTTTCTCGAGCCCGCACAGAAGACCGTCAAAGACGTGTCCATCGAGCTTTCGCGAATTGGAACCTACGCGCACGGACACATCAACGCCGTATCACTCGGCCCCCGAAACGAGGTCCAACTCGCCGAGCTTTCGCTCGGAGGGGGCGACGTTGGCGGCACGCTTAAGGGCCAGTTATCGCTGGTCGATGGCGACGTAGAGGGGCAACTCGAGGGCGAGGGGATCCAGCTCCAGGCGCTATCGAAGTTGTTCGCCCTCGGCGAGTCGCTCCAGGGAACGCTGGACATCGACATCGACACGCTTCGGAACGGACCCGTCGGGCAAGCGGGTTACGCTGAAGTGCGGCTCCACAATGCGGGAACGGGCACCGTGGAGGGCGTCAACGGCACCATCTCCGTCGATTTCGAGGGTCATCATGTTTCCCCGCACGCCGAGTTCGAGTGGCGGGGGGCGCAGTCAACTTCGAGCTGTGCAAAGGGCGTACTCTCCGCAGCGCTCGGTGGGCACATCCTGCTCGATGGTCCGCTCCTCCAACCAAGCACCTGGTCGGGAGCGACGGGGCAACTCGAGCTTCAAGAGTCCACGATCGACCTGGATTGCCTTTCGCCGTTCCTTCAGCTGTGGGTGCCTCACGACCGCCAACCGGTAGGAAAACTTGGCGGAAAAGTCGAGCTCGAACTGGTCGCTGAGCGCCGGACGCCAACCGACAAATTCGCACTCACGGGCGTCGAACTGCTCACCCACGGTCTGCAAGTGGCTGCGCCCGCCGATGACGCCGGCAAGGTCGCATGGCTGAGTGACCATCTCGACCTGCGCCTGAAAGCTCACGCCGACGCGACCACCGGAGCCTTCACACTCGATGCGAATTTACTCGACGCCACCGTCCGCCAAGCAACGACACCCCTCGGGACCGTCCATCTCGAGACCACGCTCCATCCGAGCTGGCTGTCGGACCCGCCGCCGCTTGCCGTGGTTGCGCTGGGCTTGGCAACGAAGCCGTTTGCGGCACGGCTCGAGGTACGGGACCTGGCCGAACGCGACCGCCGAGCGCTGCCGTCCCCGTGGCGGGAACAGCTCGCTTCCGTCGGTGGCTCGCTCTCGATCATCGCCCGCGCAGGCGGCACCGCTCTCGCGCCCGAAGGTGCGTTTCGTGCAATGATTCGTGGGCTAGAAGCAAAGGAAGCGACACTCGACAGAGGCATCCCGCGAGTCGACGTCGAGGCTATCGGCACCTACCGCGAGAACCTTGGCCGCGTGAGCGCTTGGGTCGAACTGCCGGTACCAGGCGGCAGCGCGCACACCATCGCTTCGCTCGACGCCCAACTCGAGAAAGCTCCGCTGCGTCTATTCGGTCCTGCACAGCGTCCCCGTATCGCCGCAACGGCACGACTCAACAGGTTGCCGCTCGGCGCCATCGGTGCGCTATCCCAGCGCGGGCTCCAAGGGAACCTGTCCGGACGCGTGGCGTTTCGTGACAATGGCGCTGAAGCGAGGCTCGATGCGCGCCTCTCGGGCAGCGAGATGCGCTTCGGGGGCATCGACTTTGACGAGGTTGGTCTCGACCTTGGCCCGCGCGAAAACGGCAGGGCCTCCGAGGTCCAGGCCGAGGCGCGTCTTCGGGCTCACAACGGCGGCAGCATCATCCTTCGCGGTAGCAGCTCTCTGCGCTGGAACGACGGTGTTCCCGCACTCGATTTAACGCTTCCAGGCGCGTTGGCCGCCGAAGCGATGGCCTTTCCTCTCCGTGTTTTGCAGCCGTTCTTACCGAAAGAAATCACCCGCGTGGACGGTCGTCTCGATGGCCGTCTCTCGGCGAGCTTTCGCGAACTGACGGAAAACGCAGTCGTGCTCTCAGGGGCACTCTCCGTGACGGACGGAATCCTGCAGGCACCCAACTTTGGCCAGGAGCTTTCGAACCTGGGCGCGAGCATCACTGCGCGTCCGGGGATCCTTTCGGTGCATGACCTTCACGCCACCACGCCGACTGGAAAGGTTACGGGCCGGCTCGACGCGCGGTTCGCAGGTTTGCGGCTGATCGACTTCACTGGGCAGTTTGTCGTGCCTGCGGACAACGAGCTTCCGTTAGCGCTTCAGGGGCAGCCCATCGGCACCGTGCGCGGCGTGGTGACCCTGCGCGGCGAACAACGCGAGGCCGAGCACCTGGATGTCGACGTGACGGCAGCGGGGCTGCAATTTCGATTGCCTCTATCGCCCAACCTCGGGAGCACGCGCCTCGCCCCACAGGAACTCGCCCCGCACCCGGACGTCGTGCTTCTGCAACCGCTCGTACCAAGCGAAGTTCCGAAACAAAAACCTGGATTTATCGCCGTGAACGTCGTCCTTAAAGACGCGACGGTCGAAGGCAGCGCGCTGAAGCTCACGCTCTCCACGGAAGCCGATCACCCGATCCGAATGGACGGGGCGGCAGACGTATCGGGCGAGCTCGTTTTCGGAGCCGGGTTTCTGAAGCTCATGGGAAAGACGTTCGAGCTCGACCGCGGGGTCGTGCGCCTCCGTAGCGAAGAGCCGACGAATCCTTACGTCAACATGACGGCGCACTGGAATGTTCCCGACGGAACGGTCGTCTTCGTCGACTTCGTTGGCAATGTGAAGCCGCTCAGCCGCGAGAAGCTTCGATTCCGCTCGAACCCACCGCGCAACGAGGACGCGATCCTCGCGCTGCTCCTGTTTGGGGACACCTACGACTTGAATGGCACCGCCGTCAGCGACGCTCAAAGACGCGCGAACCAGGCACTGGGT
>CANMZR010000122.1 GCA_947502375.1 Polyangiaceae bacterium | reverse complement strand
TCGTGCTCGGCATCAAAGACGCCGTTGGAAGGGGTTCTGGCACACTCGAGACGGTCCCGATGGGCGGCGACGCCGCGGGGCCTGAAGCCTTGCTGTCATCGCGCATCAGGAGCCCAATCGCCCCGAGACCCGCGAGCAATCCGAGCCCGGCGATCAGGAAAAGAAGGCGCGGTTTTTTCGTTTGTTGAGCAGCGTCACTGCCGCTCGATGCCGTCATTGCGCCCGCGGTTCCGGCCAACGGATGGGGGCCCGAAAGGGTCGCTCCAGGCGGAGTCGGAGCAGGGGGTAAACCGCTCGCCCGATTCTCTGCAAGGGCGATGGCCTGCACGTTGCGGAGGGCAGCGGCCGAGTGCGGGGCGGCGAACACCCCGAGTGCGGCCACCATGGCTTGAATCGACGGATAGCGATCGATGGGCTTGCGCGCGTAGGCCTTTTCGAGCGCTGCGGCGAACACTTCCGGGATATCTGGCCGGTACTGGCGCAGCGGCGTCGGGGGATCGATGTTCACCTTCACGACGAGCTCGCTGAAGGTCTCGGCGGTGAAAGGCTGCGTGCCCGTCAAGAGCTCGAAGACGCAAACACCGAGCGAATAGACGTCGGTTCGGAAATCGACGCTCTTCGCGCTGCGCATCTGCTCCGGCGACATGTAGAGACCCGAACCGAGGACCGTCGTCGTCTTCGTCAGGTTCATCTCTTGCGGCTCTTCGTCGAGGATCTTCGAGATCCCGAAGTCGAGAACCTTCACCACCGTGCGACCCTCGAACTCCGCGAGGAACAAGTTCGCGGGCTTGATGTCGCGATGGATGATCCCTTCTTTGTGCGCTTCCGCGAGGGCCTGGCTCGCCTGGGCTACGATGTCCACGGCCTCCACGACGGAGAAACGCTTGCCCGCCCGGACATGCATCGAGAGATCACGGCCATGGAGGAACTCCATCACCATGTACGGAACGCCGCCTTCGGGCAACCCCTCGCCGGTCATCGAACCGACATCGAGAACCCTTGCCACGTGCTCGTTCTGAATGCGGCTCGCGGCCCGTGCCTCGTTCACGAAGCGCTGCACGATCGACTGGTGCGCCACGAGCTGCGGCAGCATGAATTTGACCGCGACCTTGGAGTGCAGGGTCAGGTGCTCTGCCGCCACGACGACACCCATGCCGCCCAGACCAATGTTCCCGATGACTCGGTATTTTCCGAGCAATACGGTTCCGGGTGAAAGGGCTGTAACGTCGAGATTCACGGCGAAGCGGCGCTATCTTACTCCTATTGCTGAAATGCGGCGCGGATTCAGCACGTTTGAACCGACAAACGGTCCCAATTCAAGGCATGACAGGGGGTCCCTTTGAGCGCGCTTCTTTCACGAGCGGCGCGCGTAGACGAGATGCTCGAGGTTGCCACGAGGTCCATGGATCGGGCTATCCGCGCTCGTCACCAACCGGAAACCAGCCGCCTCGATTTCGGCGATGGCCCCCGCGATGGCGAGGCCGCGAACGGCCGCGTCGCGAATGACCCCGCGGCCTCGCGCGACCTCTTCGCGTCCCGCCTCGAACTGAGGCTTCACGAGCGCCACGAGCGCGCCGTCCGTGGGCAGCACCGCTCGGATCGCCGGCATGAGCTTGCCTATCCCGATGAACGACGCGTCCAGCACCACGAGCGCCACCGGCTCATCGAAGGAGTCCGCCGAGAGGCCACGGGCATTCGTGCGCTCGCGAACGACGACGCGCTCGTCTGTGCGAAGCTTCGCGTGAAGCTGCCCCCAGCCCACGTCGACGGCGTAGACCTTCGCCGCCCCATGCTGCAGAAGGCAATCGGTGAAGCCCCCGGTGGAGGCGCCGATGTCAACACACACCATCCCCTGCACAACGAGGCCGAACTTCGCGAACTCGACGACGGCGCGCTCGAGCTTCTCGCCGCCCCGTGACACGAACCGCGGAGCCGCCACGACCCGCAAGTGTGCCTGGCTGAGGAGCATGTCACCGGATTTCTCGATGCGGCGCTCGTTGCTGTAGACCATACCGGCCATGATCAACGCCTGCGCGCGCGTTCGCGAATCGCAGAGGCCTCGTTCAAGCAGCAAAAGATCGGCGCGCTGCTTCATGGCGGCAGGCTGTCCCACGCCGGCGCCTCGGGATGCAACAGCGTCGCGACGGCCACGAGCCCCTGCGCGAGTCGCGGCCCGGGTCGCATCGCCGTCGCCTCGGTGAGCTTGCGCACGCGGCCTTCTCGCACGGCGCTGAGTCTGGCCCAACCTTCAAGCCCGGGCAAACTGGAGGGGAGGTCCCGCACGTCGGTGGCGTCGATCAACACCGCCGGATCGACGGCGAGCAGCCGCTCGATGTCGATGGTCGGGTAGGCTCCACCCAGCTTGATGGCGTTCGTGCCACCCGCGAGCCGGAGCAGCTCGTCGAGAAAGCCACCCGGCCCAGCCACGACGAGCGGCTTCGCATCGAGCACCACCACCACCGTCACCGGCGCGAGCTTTTGCGCCCAGGTTGATATCCGAGCGAGCTTCGCCAACAACTCCCCTCGAACCCGCTCGCCAGCTTCGCGACGACCGAGCCGCTCAGCGAGTCCGACGAGCATCGCGCCCACCTCAGCCACGGTATCGGTTGGCGGAAAATACGTCGCGATCCCGTGAGCGACCAGCCGCTCACCCAGTGCCGGACCCGCCGGGCCACGCTCGCCGACGACCAAGCTCGGTCGCAAGGCGAGGATGCGCTCGACGTCGGGCTCCGCGTACCCACCCACGCTCGGCAGACGAGCCACTTCGCTTGGAAAATCACAGTGTTGTGAGCGCCCAACGAGGCTGTCTCCCGCCCCGAGCGCAAACACGGCCTCGGTCGTGCTCGGCGACAGCGAGACGACCCGGCTCGTCGTCGGTGACGGGATGCGATGGCACCCGCCGAAGGTCAATCCGAGGAGCCCTAGCGCGAGCTCCCGACGTTTCACGCCGGACGCCGAGGTCGCCTGCGCAACCGCCAGCAAAGCGCCCCGAGGGTGACGATCCACGGGATGGGCTTTGTCGGATCTTGCGCTCTCGTCAAGGAGCACGCCGAAACCTCCGTGACCTCGGTCGTTGGGGCCGCACCAGCACCGGTCTCGGGCACCTTGGGCCGTTCGCAATAACCGAGCGTCCCGCACGCATAACCGAGCGGGCACGTCGCGTCCGCTGTGCACTGCCGCGTGCAATAACCGTCGAGACACGCGTTCGAGGGGCAATCCGTCGTGGTCACGCACGCGGCGCCCACATCGAAGTGAAAGTTGCGGTCGGTGGGAAAGCCCGTGGCCCAATCCGGCGTCGGCAGGGCGGCCTCAGTCGTGGCCTGGACGACCGAGGACTTGATGAACTCTGCGTAAGCGGCGACGTGCTCGTACACGGGCAAACTGCACCCTGCACCGCCACGCGAGACCACGCCGATGACGCGACTTTGGGCATCCATCGCCGGGCCGCCCGAATCACCTTGGCAAATACCGGTATCGCCGAGCCATTCCGCCTCGGCGACCTGAGCGCTAAGGCAGTTGGAGCCCACGCACCGGAGCTTTAGATTATCCCGTCGGTAGCGCGTCCCCGACGGACCGCTCGCTCCGCGAAGACCGTAGCCGATAGCGTCGTAAATCTCTGCTTTCGCGGCGGGCACATCGATCCGCGGCATCCGCGTCGGCGCCTCGGAAGCATCGATCGGAGAGGCCAGCACGAGGATCGCGACGTCGTTGCCGCACGCGGGCCCGCCCAAGACCGGTACGAGGACGTCCTTCACACCGTGGTAATCGCCAGGGTTCTGAGAAAGCACCGTCTTGGTGCTGACGTAAAGCGAGCTCGCGGCATGGAGCGGACCAAATTTGCTGACTGCACAATCGACCTGTTCCCCGGTCGTCAGCGCGGCGACACAGTGCTGCGCCGTGAGAACGACGTTCGGCGCTATCAGCGTACCGGAACAAGCGCCGAACCCGCCGTTTACCAAAAGGACAATCCCGACGACCGACGTGTCCGCGTCATCGAGATACCCACCGTCGATCGCTTGCGAAACGGAGCCAACGGCCTCCGCCAAGTTTTCGGTCCCGTCGCCCTCGGGCGCGCAGGCGAGAACATGGAGCGCACAGGTCAGAATGAACAGGGAACGGTACGAAAAGCTCATGAGAACGACTCCTGGTCTGCTTCGTCGCGGTTTTTGCCGCGGGGCGACGTGGGTGCACCTGTCGAGAGTGGCCGCAAGCGCGCCGTGGCTTCAGCGCCTGCGACGAAGGTTACGCCGTGAGGTCCGAACGCGCACGCGCATTGCGCCCACGAATGGCACAAGAGCCCCGCCTCCGTTGCAATCTTCCACCATCGCCACAATCGAGTATGCTTCCCGCGGTTATGAAGCGGATGGCAGGCGTTTGCGCGGGCTTATTTGGATTGACGTCAGTCACCCACGCGGTGGCTTCGGAGCCGTCGGAGCAGCCGCCGAGCATCTCGTTGGACTCGGAGGCAGATCAGGCCGCGGCATCGAAGGACGCCGAGGAGGCGAGCGCTTCAAAAAAGAGCGACCACCAGCGCGACGTCGGCCGCTTGTCCCTCGCCTTTCACGGAACGCGCGTCATCCCGGCCGTCGCCATCGGCGAGGCCTCGGTGAGCATCGATGGCACCGGCAGCGCCGCGCTCCACATCACGCCCGACGAAAACACGGTGCCGCTCTTCGGCGTTCGCTATTGGTTGAGCCAGCAGTTCGGAATCGATGCGGCCGTGGGCATCGGTTACGAGTCCGGCAGCTACTCGCGAGTCATTCCGAATCCCAATCCCGCGCTCGATCGCACCGAGGACGGCACCCTGGCCCGCCGGACGAACCTGGCCTTGCGGCTCGCGGCTCCGCTCTCGATTTACTCGGGAAAACATTACAATTTGATGGTGATCCCGAGCGTCGCTATCGGCTACAGCCGCGCTCTGCTGCCGGGGTATCAAACGAGCACGACCGGCGCTCCACTCGATCTACGCCTGTCCGGCTTGGGCCTCGGCGTAGGCGTCCAGCTTGGCTCCGAGCTGTCGTTTGGATTCCTCGGTGCGCCCCAACTCTCCCTTCAAACGGCGTGGGGACTGCGCCTGGAGTCCCAGCAGCGCAGCGGAAAAATCGGCGATGCCGAAGCGAAGCTTTCGGACTTCGGTATCGGCACGTCGTTCGCGGGCGAGCCCTGGCAATGGCTGACGGGTAGCCTCTCGCTCTTTTATCGCCTCTAGCTCAGCCGATCACCCACGCAGCCGAGCACCCACCGGCGGCGCCTTACTTTTTGCAGAGCGTGTAAGCCGCGGGCAAGTCCGCACTGTCGTTGCTGAGCGCGGTGTTGCAGCCGGCGCCGCTGCACATTGTCTTTGTGCAGGTTGGGCCGCAGTAATGAAAGCCGAACGAGTTCTTCGCCGAGGCGCCGACGAACCCGGCCTGAACGGCGGCGGCCGCGACCCCAACGGAGGGGTTGCAGCCGAGGGTGTCGCTTATCCCGTCGGACTTGTAAACGGACTTGCACTCAGCGTACCCAGCCACATTGAACAGAGCCCCGCAACCGGTCGGCAGGTGACCGAAGGCGAGGCAAAGATTCGTGTAATCCTGGCACCAATTTTCGCTCGCGGACTCGGTCGAGGAGTGCGTCACTTTGAGCGCGAGGTAATCGATCCCCGCGTAAGTGACGTCTTTCTGGTCCAGCACGACGAAATTCGTGAGCGTCACCTGGCAGACGCCCGTCAGGCAGAATTTGTCCGCGGCGCACGCTTTGCCGCAGCTCCCGCAGTTCCCCTTCGAGGTCATGAGGTTCGTCTCGCAGCCATTGGCGGCCTCTAGGTCACAGTCACCAAAGCCCGTGTCGCAGGGCCCCAAGGTGCACGCGCCGAGGACGCAGCCGGGAATTGCGTGAAGCGGGCTTGGGCACGCCTTGGCGCAACCGCCACAACTCGCCGGGTCACTCAAAAGCGCGGTTTCGCAGCCGTCTTTGAGGTCGGCGTTGCAGTCGGCGACGCCAGGCTGACAGACGGCGTTGCAGGTGCCCGCGGCGCACACAGCCGTCATTCCCGGCGGGGCGGCGCAGCTGTGTTCGCAAGCCCCGCAATGCGCCGGATCGTTCGCGACTTGCACACACGAACCGTTGCAAACCTGGAGCGTCGGGCCGCAGGTTGGCTCGCCCGTGCTCGCGCTGACGCTCGAGGCGCCGCCGTTCCCGCTCGAGCCCCCAATCGACGAAGTGACGTCAGTCCCGGCCCCCTCAGACCTCGCGCCTTGCCCCGAAACACAGGCGGTAACCACCGCACTGACCGCGCCAACGAAAACAAAACCCGCGCGAATTTTCGTGATTTTCATCGATTGCCTAGGGACTTTTAGCACAATTTCTTAAGATTGTAGTCGCTTGTGTACAATTGAGACTGCGAGGGGCTCGGGCGCTCGTGCCGACGAAGAGCCAACGTCAGGCTGACGCGCCGATGTCGAGGCCAGCCCGCGAAGGTTCGCCCAGAAGCCCGCAACCAGCGGCTCGACCGCATCGTGACCATGCTGACGAAGCTCGCAAAGGTGCTCGAGGACGCCTGACCCAATTGAGCGGGAGCGGGCGGACTCCTTGCCGTTGACGCACAGCAGACTCCGGGTGTCGTCGGTTCGGGCGCGGGTGGTCGCCAGCGTGTTTTGCACCAATCCCTGCGGCGGAGGCTTTATTCTCGCCGCGTGCGCATGCTGGCAACGTCGTTGGTGCTCGTGGTGGCGCTGCTCCACGGAACTTTCATGGTCCTCGAGATGCTGCTGTGGGCAACACCGATCGGACAGCGCGTGTTCGAGCGCACGCGTGCAGAGCAAGAGGCCACCGCCCCGCTCGCGAAGAATCAGGGGCTTTACAATGGCTTTCTCGCCGCAGGTTTGGTGTGGGCAGCATTCGCGCACGAGTCCGCACTCGCCTTGCGTATGTTCTTCCTCGGCTGCGTGGTCGTCGCCGGAGTCTACGGCGCGGCGACGGCATCGAAGAAGATCCTCTACGTGCAAGCACTCCCCGGCCTCATCGCGCTCGCCGTCACCTGGCTGGCGCGCTGAAGCGACGCGCTTTCTTCTTCAGCCGCCGCGCGAGCGGATCTTCGTAGAACGACTGCGGAACAAAGTGAGCACCGTCGTCGAGACCTTCGATCTGTGGCTCGCACTTCGCGCGAAGGCGGTCTCGCTACGCTACCATAAAAGTGGCCGTCGCTCCTCGAGCGCTGGCGACGCTGCGGCCATCGTCCACCAGTCCCATGTTTGCGACGCCGAGCACGACCCGCTGGAGGCCCGTCCCGTCATCCGCGGCACAGGTACGCCGGCGCGGCTTTGACTTTGACGCCGTGCACCAACGCCGCCGGGAACGTTTCCTCGCCTCGGCGCACGAACACAGCGCCGCTCTTCGGGTAGACGCAGCCGGTGAGCGTGTCTCGGTGCCATTCGCATGCGTCGCCGTCGCCCTTGCGGGTTTTGAGAGCACCGCGGCACTCGTCGATCGCGAACGGGACGAACGCGCCGCCCGCCGCGTCGCCTCGAGCCGCTGCGGCGAGCATGCGTGCCCGCACGTTGCGTGGCGGAAGGCGCCCCCGACCGAACTGCGACGTCGCTGCGTACTCGGCCTCCAGGGGCCAGACGACCTTTTCTTGCACCAACGCCGCGGCGTGGAGGTCGTCCGGGGCCGGCGCCGGCAGCTCACGCCGCAGCGCGGGGTCCGGCGTGCTAGCGGAGGGCAAGGAACTGCTAACGGACGGCTCACCCCGCAGCGCGTGGGCCGGCTCCCAGCTGAGGCCGAGGGCCGCGACGATGAGGATGGCGAGGCGATGAATCATGGAACCTTGCGAAGTGTGTGGAAGATGCAACTCCAACGAGGGCAACTCACGATTGATTTGCACCGCCCGGGTGACGTGGCGCGCCTGAGGCACGACGGCTTCGACGACCGCGGCGCTAGCGAGGACGGGCAACCACAAGCTGAGAAGATAGGCGACGTCGGCGTTCATGTCGGCGGCGTCGAACGCGAATAGGAGCGCGCGCGAGGTCACCGCCACGCTGAGCTGCGCGAGCACATGCAGCATCCAGCGCCGGTGCGCCGCGAAATCGGCTGCACACGCGCTGCGCACGCCTCGTACCGTGGCGACCACCACGATGGCCCCCGACAGCACGAACCCCACCGTCCCGAGCCGGCCGCCTTTTGCGAACAGCGCCAGGTAGAATCCCGACGGACACAACGCCGCCAGGATGATGATGCCGGCGGCGCGGCCCAACCAGCGATGGGCGCGCGGCGCGCGGCGGAGCAGCGTCCGTGAAAGCAGGGCGAGGCAGAACGGTAGCGCGAGCGCAGCAGCTACGACGTGCGTGCGCAGCATCAGCAACCAAAGTTGTTCGTGGGGTAGCGGCAGCTTTTCGACGACGAACGGCGCCTGGTGGTCGAAGTCGAAGTACGCCACGCTGCCGGCGGTGATCGCCGCGGAGCCGAGCGCCAAGGCCGCGATGACCGGTACGCGCCATTTGGTGAGTTTAGGTTGTAACGATCGCATAGGACCGTCGGACACTCGCGCCGGGGATAAGTTCCCGGGATTTCGCCGCACCTCTCGGCCGCGGCGTGACGATCGTCATTGTTGGCGCGGATCCGTGACCGCGTCGCCGCTCTCATCCTCGATGGCGGACCCCAACACGAGCATCGGCACCGAGTCTTGCAGGCGTACCGCGTCGAGTCGGACGAGCGCGTCCCACAGACCGAGCGCAATCGCCGCCTCGCCGATGCAGGTCCCGTGGAATCGCCATAGCGACAGGGCGCTCACCAGCATGGTTTTTCCGGTGGGGGCGATCGTCCCGAACGGGCCGGTGTGTGTGCCTTCCACAACAAAATGCAGGGCGAGGAGCTCGCCGTCGCCGAACGAGTCGCCGAGCTCGACGCGGACGCCGGACAAGCCGCCGAGGAAAAACTTCATCGCCATCGTCCACGCCCACGGTCCTTTGGGCAATACCGGAAACAGCGGGATGTGGAGCACGAAGTCGCGGCTGAGGTAGCTGCGCGTTTCGTCGATGTCGCGGACGACGAGTGTCTGTTCGAGCAGCCGGCCGACCATGGCCGCGCGGGCGGTGACGAGGGCGTCTGCCATGGTCATTACGAGTGCCCGCCGAACGCACTCCCCGGCGGGACCACCGTCGTCGGTCCCAGATCCGGCAGGATGGCCCTGCGGAACGTGTCGCCCGGAACCTCTTGCCCGCATCCTCCACCGCGAGCGGTGTTGTTCACGGTCACCGTCTCGAGATTGCCGTCCTTGTCCCATTTCATCTTGGAGACGGTCACGAGGTGCCCGGCTGGGTGATCGCTCGGAGAATTTCGCTGTTTGTTGAGTACATCCACGTCAACCCCGGCGAGCACGGTATTGCCCTCGGCCAAATCGCTGCCAATTCCGCCGACGCTGTCCTCGCCCGCCCGAAGATCGTCGATCCCGCACCACTTGGCCAACATGGTCTGCTGTTGCTCAGGAGTCGATCCAACCTTTCCCGCCTTTCGCTTGGCCTCGTCGCCGAAATTCTCGCGGATGAGCCTGAACCATTGATCGCCTTCTTTGTCCGCGCGGTACTCTTTTTCCGCGTCCTCGTTTCCCCAGTGTTCGGGTAGTTCTGAGGTCTTGTGCTTCTCCCACTCATAGGGAATCTCCCTGCTCTGCTTGTAGTAGTAGGGACGGCTCTTCAGCTTGCGCCACTGCTTTTCGTTGTGGGCTCGTAGGGCTGTCACGTCTTGTTGTGCCATGTCGAAATCGTCCAGAAAACGCTGGTACCACTCGTCCTCGCTCACGTAATCGCGTTCCAGTCTACCTTTCGCGTTCTTCTCCCTTTTCCAACACGCGTCGCACGCCTTTCCGCGGTTGTGCTGCTCCTTGCAGCGCTGGAGGCAAATCTGGCGCACGGACTCCTGGCCGCAGTTCATGGGCTTGCCCTGTTGCTGGTCGAAATTTCGTTTCCGCGCCGCCTCGTAACAAGCTTCCGTGGCCGCTTTCGAGTCGCCCAGCGTCGCGCCGTCCATCTCGTCGCCGTAGTTCACGTCGGCAGAGCCGGTGATGACGACCGCCTTGTGATCGATCTTCGAGCCGACCGCCGCCGCCAGGCGCCCGTTGATGAACACGTCCTTCGGGCCCGTGACGATGATGTCGATTGCACCGCCGCCAGCGCAGATCGTCCTGTCTCCGCAGCGAGCCGCCGGTCGGCCGTTGATGTTCACGTCGGGGCTCCCCTTGCCGAGGATGATGCCGCCGACGTGGGGCACAACCTGCGGGATCTGACAGATGCTCGACGGCATTGGCCCGCTCCCTGGGCACTGCTCGAGGTCGAACAGCCGCGCGGCGGCGGCCATCATGGCTCCTTCGGCGTGGCGAACGCAGCGCGCACCGCCACGGCGTCGATTGCCATCAACGCGTCGAGCACATCGACCTCGAGCCAACTCTCGTAGGCCACCTCGTCGATGAACCGCGACGAGAGCAACGCCTGGAAGGAGAGCCATCGCCCGGTGGCGCGCATTGGGCCGATGGCGCCGCCATGGCGGGCATGCGCTTTGAACCGGGTCATCACCCGATCACCAGAGGCGCATTGATCGACGACTTCAACCATCCACTCGTTGAAGATCCCGCCGAGCCGTTGGAGCGCGCGCCGTAAGCCCCGCGGCCCGGGCGCGACCTCGCCGAGCGTCTGGTGCAAGACGTGCCCGGGGCTGAACCATTGCTCAAGCGCACAGTCGTTGCGATCCCGCAGGAGCGCTTCCAGCCAGCGTCGGTGGATGGCCCTTCGCTCCGCGGCGCTCATCGGTTCGGCCCAGAATAACGGTTCAAGCGCGTAGCCTCCAGTCTCAGCGGTTAAGGAAAGTGAACCTGTAAAGCGGCTTGTTGGCAAGGGCGGATGGGCCGCGGTTGGGCGGGCTTGGGGCTTCTCGGCAACGGCACGAGGCTCAGCAGTTGGTGATTCGCAGGGGAAAAGCAGTGCGGCGGAGACCGAACGCGAGCCGCGAACGCACGAGTGCCTCGGCCGGCGAGATGGGCATCAAGATGCAGTCGAGCACCAAGCGCGCCTTCATCTGGACCTTCCTCGCCGACCAACTCGTCGGTTACTTCTTCAGCACGGGCCGATCCGGCGAGGTGCCCGCGCGCGTGCTTGGCGACTCCACAGGAGAGCTCGTCGTCGATCTCTACACTGGCTACAACTAAGGTCATCGGGCCAGTCCGTCGCAACCGCGCGGGCTGCCTCGCACACGCTCGTCGCAAAATATTCGAGGCGAAGGAGAACCCCGATGCGCACCTCGCGCTACGACACGAACGAAGTCGATCCATGATGGCGCGCCTCCTCCTGTGGGCGTGCGGGCCTTTATTCGCTCGTCGCCTCCTGCGAATTGAACGGCATTGATCCAACAGAATCCCTCACCTGTGTCATGTCGAAGCTCTCCGACGAGAGCGACTTTGACGCGCTCCTTCCCGACCGCTGGCGACCGTCTCTAGACGGCTGACCGCGAAGCGTTGACAGCGACGCGACCCATTCAGCTGAGATGCGAGCGCGTCGGTGACGTCCGTCGTTCGTCGGACGGTTGCGTCGATGGACTCGGCGTACTAGTTCAGCGCTTCAGGGGTGCTCAAAGTGAAGCGAGCGATCTCGGCGTTGAAGGGCTCTCGGGAGCCGCTCACGACCATTTGATACGTCCCGTGCATGCTACCTGACCGCGTGCGAAGCGGGCAGGCCGAGGTGTACTCGAACGACTCTCCGGTGCGTAACACGGGTTGCTCACCGACGACGCCGGGACCCCGTACTATTTCTTCTTTGCCCGTCGCGTCGCGGATGATCCAGTGACGACTGACCAGCTGAACCGTGTCTTTTCCGTGGTTCGTGATGCGGACGGTGTACGCGAAGAACCAGCCTCCACGCTCGGGGGCCGAACGCTCTGGCACGTAGCGCGATTGCACTTCG
>CANMZR010000121.1 GCA_947502375.1 Polyangiaceae bacterium | reverse complement strand
CGGCTGCTCGCTAGCTTGGAACTCTCCACCGAGGCACTGGAGAGCCTCTGTTCGTCGGCCCGCGCGGCCGGAGCGTTCGGCGCAAAGCTCACGGGCGCCGGTGGCGGCGGGGCCATGGTGGCACTGGCGGGTGCGGGGGGGATGGTCGAGACCGAACGCGTAGCGACTCGGATCCTTGATTCGTGGCACGAGGAGGGTCGTTCGGGATTCGGAGTGGTGGTGGGACTCGGTCGAGACTAGACCGAAGGGGAGCACCATGAAGCGCGTCGCCGTTGCCCATCCGAACATCGCCCTGGCGAAATACTGGGGAAAGCGCGATCGCGGACGCAACATTCCCGCCGTCCCGAGTCTCTCGGTCACGCTCGCGGGCATGACGACGACCACCAGCGTCGAGGATGCCGACGCGGACTCTTTCACGTTGAATGGCGTCCTTTCATCTGCACGGCCTCTCGAGCGGGTTCTCGCCATGCTCGATGTGCTGTGGCGTGAAGCGGGGCAGACCGGTCAGCGCCCACACGTCAGCGTGATGAGCCGCAATGACTTTCCGACGGCCGCCGGGCTTGCGTCGAGTGCGTCGGCCTTTGCCGCGTTGGCGGTTGCCGCGGATGCGTTCCTCGAGACGAACCTCGGGCTGGCCCGCTTGAGCTGCATCGCCCGTCGGCTCTCGGCCTCCGCGGGCCGCAGTCTCTACGGTGGCTTCGTCGAGCTTTCCGCGGGCGATTCGGGCACCCTCGAGCTCGCGGCGAGCCCTTTGGCAGCAGCCTCCCACTGGGATTTGCGGGTCATCGTCGCCGTGACGACGGAAGCGCAAAAGGAGGTCGGTTCGACCGAAGGCATGAATCGCACGACTGCGACGAGTCCCCTTTACGAAGCCTGGGTCAACGCGGCCCCCGGCATCTTTGCACGCGTTCGCGAGGCCGTGCTGGAGCGGGACTTCGGGGCGTTGGTTGGACCCGTCGAGCAGAGCGCCCTCACCATGCATGCTTGCGCTTTAGCCGCCGATCCTGGCCTCGTTTACTGGAACGGAACGACGGTGGAAGTGCTCCGTGCGGTGCGGGAGTTGCGCCGCGAAGGCCTCCCCGTTTGCTTCACCATCGACGCCGGTCCCCATGTGAAAATTCTGACGCCTGCCGTTCACGAGACCGCCGTCAGTGACGTCATCGCCTCCTTACCCGGGGTCCTCAGAACCATCGCTGCCTGTCCAGGGGAGGGCGCGCGCCTCGTCGGTGGAGCTTGAAGTCGGATGCGGGCTGAAGCACCAGGCAAGTTGGTTTTGAGTGGCGCTTACTCGGTTTTCGAGGGTGCGCCCGCGCTGGTGGGCGCCGTGGATCGCTACGTGCGCGCCGATGCGGAGCGTGAGTGCACGTTCGTGACGCGAGAGGTCGGAGAAGCGGTGCGACGAGGCGTCCTCGTGCGGCCGGTCTGGTTTGATGCAGCGGCCCTCCGTGAGCAGCTACCGAACGGCGAGAGTCGAAAATTAGGGCTTGGTTCGAGCGCCGCCATCCTTGTCGCGTCGATGGCTGCTGGAGCACCGGAGCGGTTCGCTGACGCCGAGCTCGCAGGCTTGCTTTTTCCGGAGGCACTCGCGATTCATCGGGCCGCCCAAGGAGGTGGCAGTGGCATCGATGTCGCGGCGAGTTGCTTTGGCGGCGTCACGGTCTGTCGGGTCGTTTCCACCGGTCTCGAGGTCGCGCCGGTGACGCTTCCCCGGGTCGTGTTCGAGGCATGGGCTTGCCCCGACTCGGTCACGACAGCAGCCATGTTGCTGCGTGTTCGTGCATTCGCGACGGCCGAGCCTCCCTGTTATCGACGGGTCATCGGGGCTGCGAAGGAGGCCGCGGAGGTCGCCGCTCTGGCGTCGAGTGCGAACGAATTTGTCGCAGCGATGGTGGCTCAAAGGGCGGCTTTGGCCGAGCTAGGGACTCGCGCCGGCGTCGCTATCATGACCCCTGCCGTGGACGCCCTTCATGCCATGGCGCGTCTCGAGGGTGCCGTGTTTTACCCGTCTGGCGCCGGCGGCGGGGACGTCGCCCTGTTTCTTGGACACGCGGCTTCGACAATCGAATTTCGTTCGCGCGCACACGCACTGGGGCTCTTCCACCTCGCCTTGCGCATCGGTGCCTCGGGGGTTCGACGGAGCTGAAAGATGGGTCGAATCGCAGCCACGGCGTTCTGCCTCCTGCTCGGCCTCACAGCCTGCGCTCGCTACGAGGTCACGCGTGTGTATGGGGGGCACGTTCGCACCGAGCGCTTCATCGACGAGGTCGCGTACCGCGAATTCTTGAGGGCGGCCGAGCTCGAGGCCCGCGGTGAATGGCGCGCGGCTGCGCTGGCTTACCGAGCGGCGCTCGCTGAAGATCCCGAAAGCGTCGAAGCGTGGGTTCAACTTGGCTTGGTCACGTGTCGGATGGGTGCCGACCCTGCGAGGTCGTTCAGCGCGGCCGAGCAACTCGATGCTGCGTATGCCCCGTTATGGAGTGCTCGGGGCGCTTGTGCCAGGGTGCTCGGTCGACGTGACCCGAACGCCATCGAACGAGCTTTTTTGCTCGATCCCGATGACGAAGTGCTCGCGTTAGCGCAAGCTTCTTCGCTCCTCGAGCAGGGTGCCCGCGAGCCGGCCGCGCGGCTCCTACGGGACCTTGCTGTTCGTCGTCCGGCGTCCCTGCGCGTGTGGCGAGCCGTTCTCGATTGCGCCATCCTTACGAAAGCCCTGGCATGGCAGCGCACAGCGTCTCTCCGACTCGCCGAACTCGACGCAGCCTCACGCTCGACGCCCTCGACCGTTATCGAGGATATCGAGACCGCGCTCGTCGCAGGCACGCCCGAGCTCGCGGTGGCACGGGCCCGCGCGGCTCGGGTAGGGACGGCCGAACTCGTCGCGCTCGCGATTGCGGTCGGGCAGCCTGCGCTGGCTCTCGTGATGGCCGAGCGCGTTGTCGCGGCCGATCCAGCGGCGACGGATATGCGGCTCCTCGGCGCGCTTGCGGCTGACCTCGCTAAGGCTCCGCTGCGCTTCGACTCGTTGATGAATGGCGCGGATGCCCCACAGCCAGAGTTGCTCGGAGAGCTCGGTCGGGCGGCGCTCTCGGAGCTCGTGTTGCGACATGGCGGCGTAAAGCTGTCGGATGCTGTCCCCGGTCCCTCGCCGACGGAGCGAGACACGGCCACACACCTCGTTCGGGCGCGCCTGCGCTTGCGCGGGCAAGCTTCCAGCGCAGTGCGCCAGCCCCTCGATTCGTTCGAATCGAGAGCCAAATAAAAACAGCAGGCAGCCGAGTCACTACCCGTCGCTTCCATGGACTCGGCGCCGCTCTCGATTCGTTCGAATCGAGAGCCAAATAAAAACAGCAGTCGCCGAGTCAATACCAGTCGAACTCGAGGGTCTTTCGCCGCCCTCGCCCAAGAGGGGGCGTCGAAAGACCCGTCGCTTCGATGGACTTGCCGGACTACCCTCGTCCGGGTGACCGCCATGGTGACTCGAGGACCTATCGCTTTCAGTGCATACCAGCGAAAGCTGTTTGTTTTTCTCAGCGTCGCGACGTTTTTCGAGGGTTATGACTTCATCGCGCTCTCGCAAATTCTGCCTGAGCTCCAGCGGACGATGGCGCTCAGTGAGACCGCCATCGGCGCGCTCGTCATGGCGATCAACCTAGGGACGGTCGCGGCGTTTGCGTTGGTCGGTCTCGCAGACCGCTTGGGACGAAAGCGCCTCCTCACCATCACGATCGTTGGCTATACGCTTGCGACCTTTGCGACGGCCTTCGCGCCTGGCCTCTATTGGTTTGCAGGGCTGCAGTTCCTCGCGAGAATGTTTCTCATCGCCGAGTGGGCGACGAGCATGGTCTACGCAGCCGAGGAGTTTCCCGCCGAAAGACGGGGCATGGTGATCGGCGTGATTCAGGGTTTCTCGAGCCTCGGCGCGATCGTTTGCGCAGGCGTGGTTCCCGCGCTTTTGCACACCGCTTATGGCTGGCGAAGCGTGTACCTCGTGGGCATTCTGCCGCTGGCTATCTTGATGTTCGCGCGTACCGGGCTCCGTGAGAGCTCCCAATTTTTAAAGGATTCGGCGCAGCGCACGGAAAAACGTTCGTTTTTTTATATCTGGAAGACCCCTTATCGAACGCGGGTTCTCTGGCTCGGGTTGATCTGGGGCCTTGGGTACATCTGCACGAACAACGCGACCACCTTCTGGAAGCAGTTCGCGATGAGCGAACGTGGCCTGACCGATGCGCAGGTGGCTCTGACCGTGGCGATCGCGGCGGTCGGCTCGATGCCGCTCGTCTTCGCTGCGGGAAAACTTCTCGACGTGATCGGTCGTAAGCGCGGGGCGGCCGTCATCTTCAGCATGGGCTCGCTGGGGGTGGTCGCCTGTTACGGAGCTCGCGGTCGAGTGGCGTTGACGGCGAGCCTCACGGTCGCGATTTTCGGCGCGGCGGCGTTCATGCCGGTGATGAATGCTTTTACTGCGGAATTGTTTCCGACGAGCTTGCGTGCCGACGCCTTCGCGTGGACGAACAACCTGCTCGGCCGAATCAGTTATGTCATCTCGCCGCTGCTTATCGGTCTAGGGGCCGCCCGCATCGGTTGGGGACCGGCGCTGCAGTGGACTGCAATCGGGCCCATTCTCGCGTTGCTCGTCATCATGAAGACCTTGCCTGAGACCAAGGCCAAAGACCTCGAAGAGTCGGCGTCGCTCTGAGGCCCCACGGTGGACGTCGCCGCGCTCGTGCGCAATCGCCTGGGAACCGACACGCAGAGCGCCAGCGAGCCCCATGTTGGTGACGGTTGAGGAAGGCCTGTTCCATGACGATCTACAAGTGGGTGTGCCGCTTGAAGAAATCGTCGATTCGAGGTATGCTCCCGCCTTCTTTGAGGGCAACGCATGGCAAGCAGCTTCGATATCGACCGATTCATGGAGCAATCGGGGGCCGTGGATTTGACAGATATCCCTTGGGAAGATGTTCCCAAGTATCCGCTGACCGATGAGGCGCTTCGCACGCTGCGCTACTTCATGACGACGGAGAGCGCGACGTTCTATTATTTACGCAGTCTCATCCAAACAAAGCCTGCCATGGCAGAGCCAGAGTTTGCGCCGTTTCTGTGTGCGTGGGCCTTTGAAGAGGAGTTCCACGGCCGCGCGTTCATGAAGTTCATGCGCGCGTATGGTGTGGAGGTTGACAATTCGTTTCGAACGACGATGTACTCCAAGCGCACTGGCGGCGAGCGCAAAGACGAGATCGGCCAGTTCCTTCTGTCGATGGCGTTTCCCGATTCCTGGCCCGCCGCGCATATGGCGTGGGGCGCGATTCAGGAGTGGACGACGTACATTGCGTACACCCAGCTTATTGAGCGCACGGGTCATCCGGTCCTCGAGATGATCTGCCGCCGCATCATGAAGCAGGAGCTCCGCCACTTCTCTTTTTACTACCACCAGGCCGAGCAGCGCCTTCAGGAATCCAAGGTCGCACGGGTCTTGACGTCGAACACACTCAAGGTCGGATGGACGCCTGTGGGTGATGGAATGTCGTCGAAGAGCGACGTCGCGCACGCGCTTCAGTTCTTGTTTGACGGAGCCGAAGGTACCGCGGTCGCCACGATCGAGAAGCGAATTCGACAGCTTCCCGGGCTCGAGTGGTTTGACCTGTTCAGCAAGTACGTGACCGCGCACGGTATTCGCCGCGCGCCAGAATCCTGGTTTGGGCCTCGGCCTACGGGCTCGAACGGCGTTGCCCAAGAGCGCCTAGAAGCCTCGCTCGAGTCGGCGTGAACACGCAACCACCGGCCTGAGCTTCTGGCGGTTCTGTCGTTCAATCGCCAGTTCGGTGGCTCAATCGCCCGGTGGGGCCGGCGTTCGTAGAGCGTTGCCGCTCTCGGAGAGGGTGTCCTCCGACGGGTCGGGGACGTCGCGCTTGGAATCGAAGGTCAACTCGAGGTCGAGCTGGTTCTCGGTGCCCGCCTTCACTTCGAAGGGCTTCGTGACGCTGAGAAGCTTGGCCTGGGGAAGCATCACGCTCACGTCGACTGGGCCAACGGGTAGCCCCTCGATTCGATACGCACCATCGAGCCTAGTGACGGCGGTGGTGCTGTACCGAAAGTGAAACACATGCGCCACCATGAAGGTCCGCGCCATTTGGTCACGAAGCCAGTAGCGCCCATAGCCTCGCGAATAGAGCTTCACGGCATCACCCTGCGGCGTGGCGACAATCCCCGCCGGAAGTTTTGCGCCGTCGAGCCAGGGTAGGTAGCTCGTCGTGTCGAGATCGAGGTTGCGCACGGCGATATGCTGCCCATCGGTCATGGCGATGCTGCGGGTCGAATAGCTGCAACGCTGCACACTTACTTCGATTGCCGTCTTTTTTTGCGGGACGAATCCTTTGTAATTCGTTACCGAAACGATGGCGTCGGCGAGGGTGCCGTCTTGGCCGACCCGAAACAGCTTCCCGTACATCGCTGCCGCTTCGCCTCCGCAGCCTTTCGGATAGACGTGCGGTGTCGCTGGTGCGGCGTCCCCTTTGATGTGGATCACCCCGTGGAGCGTTCCGGTCGGTCCCGCGTAGGCCTCGGGCGTCGGTCCGCCAAGCGCGGGCGCGGCGTTGCTCGAGCCAGTCGGAGGCGCTGTCGAATGGGCACTCGCCGAACTCGACCCGCTGCTGGCAGTGGTCGCGCTCCCCAAAGGCCGCCGGTCGTTGGGGCCAGGCAACTCGCAACCGAGGTGCGTGCTCGCGACTAAGCCGCACGTCAGAACATTGCGAATCAACATCGGGCTATTCGCTCAGCGGACCGCGAGCACGGAGTCCAGGGCGAGCTTCAGCGAAGTCGTCGGCCACAGCCCCAGCAACAACACGAGGGCCGCGCTGAATGCAATCGCCGCAACGATGTAACCCGAACGCATCGGCAGCGCCACGGGAGCCCCGGGCGCGGGGTCGCGCATGTACATGAACACCATCACGCGGAGGTAATAGTACGCGGCGATGACGCTATTCAAAAGCAAGAGCACCGTGAGCACATTCAGGCCGGCACCAATGCCCGCGCGCGCGATGTAAAGCTTCGCGAAAAAGCCAACGGTGGGTGGCATGCCCGCGAGCGATAACAAGAAGAAGGAGAGTGCAAATGCCGCGGCGGGGTGGCGCTTCCCGAGTCCCGCTAGGTCCTCGAAGCTGACGGCCTCACGCGTGCGACTACCGCAGAGAATGAGGGCGGCGAACGCTCCGGCGGTGGAGACGGTGTAGCTCAACAGATAAAACAGGACGCTCGCTTGAGCATCGGTTCCTGGCTTGATCATGGCGACGACGCCAACCAGCAGGTAGCCTGCGTGCGCGATGCTGGAGTAGGCCAGCATGCGCTTGACGGACTCTTGACGACCCGCGACAAGGTTAGCGACCGTCATGGTGAGCAACGCGAGCGCGGCTAGGATCGGCGGCCAGCCGGTGCCCCAGGACATGCTCGTCTCATCCCCGAATATTCCGAGGAGCACCCGCAACATCATCGCGAAGGCGGCACTCTTGACGGCCACCGCCATGTAGCTCGTGACCGGAGTCGGGGCGCCTTCGTAGGCATCGGGCGTCCACATGTGGAAGGGGACCGCGCTCACCTTGAAGGCGAGTCCCGCGATGACGAGGACCATCGCGACGAGCAGCATCCCGAAGTCGGTCTGGCGCCCGCCGAGGCCGCTTTTTACCGCTGCCCCAATGCTGGCTAGGTCGGTCTGGCCGGTGATGCCGTAGATGAGCGCACCGCCGTAAAGCAGCAAGGCCGCGGCGAACGAGCCAAGTAAAAAGTATTTGACCGAGGCTTCGGTGGAACGCAGCGAACCGCGGCGGAAACCGACCATCGCGTAGACGCCGATCGACATGGTTTCGAGGCCGATGAAGAGCGACAGCAAGTCTCCGGAGGCCGCGAGAACCATGGCTCCAACGGTCGAGAACACGAGCAACGGAAAGAACTCGCCACGGTCCAGACGATGCTCCGGCAAGTAGCCGCCAGCCATCAACGAGGTCAGGGCTGCACCGATGCAGAGCACGATGTCGAAAAAGAGGGTGAACCTATCAACGATGAGCCACGGAGCGACGAGCGCGACGCCGGAGAGTTGCTCCGGGCCGACCATCCAGAGCGAGCCGGCGACGATTGCTCCGGCGAGAAAGACGATGAAGCTCCCAAGGGCCAGGTCCGATGCCGGGCCACTTTTTTTAGGAGAACCAAACGCCTCGCTCATCATGAGGGCGAGGCCGCCGAGGGCGACGATGAGAATCGGTGCGAGCGCGACCACTGCGTCCTTCACTTTACACCTCCGACGGAGCCGGGCACCATCCGCACGGGACTGCGTATCGCGTCGGAACGCGACGGGCGCGGATCCCCCGGTCGTTTCGCAGGCTCGCCCCGAGGGGGGGCAGCCATGGCGGGAGCGCGAGCCTCGATGGCCGCCGGAATCGACGGGGTGGCTGGCGGGGTAGCTGCTGCGACCGCGACGGTACTGGCGCTCACATCGTCGTCAGGTGACCCGACGAGGAAGGACGGCGCGAACATGTCTCGCGGAAGCAGCCGGGCTGCGACCGGTGTGTCTTGCGTGTTCGTATAGACCTTAACGAACTGGGCTTGATACATTTCCACGGCGGGTCGCATGCGGTCGAGGAACAGGGACGGGAAAAAACCGATGACGAAGATGAGGATGACGAGCGGCGCTATCGCGAGCGCTTCGCGAGGCGTGATGTCCTTCAGCTGTTGGTTCTTCGGATTCGAGAGCTTGCCGAAGAAGACCTTCTGCACCATGGCGAGCATGTAAATAGCCGCGAGGATGACGCCGAACGCCGCGCCTACAGCCTCAATCGCACCGAACTGCGCGAGCCGCCGTGAGGCGAAAGTACCCGCGATCACCATGAACTCGCCCACGAACCCGTTGGTTCCTGGAACGCCGATCGACGCCATCGTCACGATGACGAAGAGGACCGTGTAAACGGGCATCACCTTCGCAATTCCGCCGAATTCACTGACTTCGCGCGTGTGACGGCGATCGTAGAGGACGCCGACGAGCAGGAAGAGCGCGCCTGTCGCCAGGCCGTGGTTCACCATTTGAAGGATGGACCCTTGGATGCCGCTCGGAGTGGCTCCGAACAGGCCGAGCATCACGAACCCGAGGTGCGCGACCGAAGAATAGGCCACGAGCTTTTTGATGTCGTCTTGCTTCCAGGCACAGAGCGCGCCGTAAAGAATCCCGCCGATGACCGCAAAAGCGCCGAGGTTGCCGGCCAAAATGGCGGAGCGGAATGGGAACAGTCCCATCGAGAAGCGGAGATAACCGTACGTGCCGAGCTTCAGCATGACGGCAGCCAGGACGACCGAGCCGCCCGTCGGGGCTTGAACGTGCGCGTCCGGCAGCCAGGTGTGGAACGGCCACATCGGCACCTTGATGAAGAATGCCAGCGAGAAGGCGAGCCAGCAGAGGAACTGGGGCGACATCGCGAATGGCAGTTGCGTGTCGGGAAGGACGACACGTGAGAGCGCGAGGTAATCGAACGACCACTGGTTGGTCAACTCATGGTGCGTCCACACGAGATAGAGCATCGCGCCGAGCATCAGGACCGAGCCGGTCATCGTGAATAAGAAGAACTTCACGGATGCCTTGATCTTGTCGGTGCCGCCCCAGATGCCGATCATCAGGAACATCGGCACGAGCATCAGCTCCCAGAAGACGTAAAAGACGAATAGATCGAGTGCGACGAACGCACCGATCATTGCACCCTGCAGCAACAGGAACGCTGCACAGAGCTCTTTTTGGCGAATCTTCAACGAGCCAAACGAAGCGAAAGCCGCGATGGGGGTGGTGAAGGTTGTCAAGACGATGAGCCACACGCTCATGCCATCGGTGGCGACGTGCCAGCGGATCCCGGCGGCATCGATCCAGGGGACGATGTGCTGAAAGTGCCAGCCCGCGGTCATCGGTACAGCGAGCAGCATCAGCGAAGCGGCGAAGCTCAACGCGAAGATCGTGTATGTGAAGCCACGCAACAGGCTCGGCATCTGGCGCGGCAAGAACAGGACGAACAGGCCGCCGAGGATCGGCAGGGCGATCAGCACGTCGAGCAAGTAGGGCCACTCCGCGGGCTTTGGCGCATCGGCAGCGACGGGCACTTCAGGGGCGCTTGGCGCGAGCCAGCCAATGCTCGCGATGAGGAAAAACGCTATGAACGCGAACCCGAGGCGATGCTTGGTCTTGGCCTCACGCGGGAGCGCGCCCGCGACGAGGGCTGCGAGAAGAGCGGGGATCAAGGTCATGAGGCTCATCGCGAACCCTCCACCGGAGCACGTTTCAAGGGGGGCACGGCACTCCCAGTCGGCGAAGACGCCTTCGCACAGCAGCCGTTGCCCATTTCACGGCATGGCGTGAACACGCTTTCAGTCGTGCTGCCGAAAATGTTCTTCACTTCGAGACGCACGGTCTTGGTGGCGCAACGGTCGAGCTGCGTCGTCCACACCGCGTTCGAGGTGAACTCCACTGGCATCGCGGCATCGCCCTCGACCCAGCGGTAGCCGTAGCCGCGACCGGGGGCTGCAGTGAAGGTGAGCTCGCCACTTGCCCGGAGCTTGCTCGTGTCGAGTTCGGCCGTCGCGTGAGGCGCGAGAACGAACCAGCCGACTCCGGCCACACCGAGCACCATACTCGCCGCGTAAGCCTGGACGCGACCCGTCTGAAAGAGCCGGAGCATCGCCCCAAGCAACTGGGTTACCCCCGCGGTCAAGCGCGCCAACACGCCGTCGATGAGCCACTTGTCCATCGAGACCGCCGTCTCGCCAAGGGCGTCGAAGAAGCCGATGACCGTGGCCTGATAGAACTCATCGACACGCCACTTGTCGCGGACGAGCCGATGCAGGCGTGGCATGGCCGAGACGAATGCGGTCGCCGGCTCGCCGTTCTTCGCAACGTAAACGACATACGCTGCCCCCGAGCCGACCGCGAATAGGGCGGCCCCGACGAAGAGCAACGGCATCATCATCGCGTGGGTGCCCGCACGCTCGACGACATGAGCGGAGGCCGTCGCAAAGACCGGGTGCCAGAACCGCTCGAGCGCCGTCAAGTGCAACGGCTCGGCGTAAACAAGGCCGCCAAACAGCGCAAAAAAAGCGAGGACCCCGAGCGGGAGCGTCATCTGCCATGGCGATTCGTGCGGTGCCGAGCCTTCGAGCGCGCTGGCATCGTGGTGCTCCTCCCCGCCGTGTGCCGGCTCCGCGTGCTTCACGATTTTCCAGCCGCGGAAGTCCCCCCAGAAGGTGAGGAAGTAGGCTCGAAACATGTAAAATGCCGTGCAAACAGCGCCGATGACGCCGATGGCGTAGATGGCTTGACCGTACCAAACGGGCGCGGTCCAGAGTCCCGTTTGGGCGGTCGTTATCTGGTTTGCAAACGCCTTGAAGAGGACCTCGTCTTTCGAGAAGAAGCCGCTCGTCATCGGGCAACCGGCGATGGCCAAGCAAGAGATGAGAAAGGTCGCATGCGTTATCGGCATGTGCTTTCGCAGCCCACCCATCTTGCGCATGTCCTGCGAGGCTTCCTCGTCGTGGATGACGTGGTGCATCGCGTGGATGACCGAGCCCGCGCAAAGAAACAGGCAGCCCTTGAAGAAGGCGTGCGTGAGAACGTGGAAGAATCCCGCCGAGAACGCACCCGAACCGACGCCCACGAACATGTACCCGAGCTGGCTTATCGTGGAGTACGCGAGGACCTTTTTTAGATCGGTTTGCGCGAAGGCGATGGTGGCCGCAAAAAGCGCGGTGAGTGCGCCTACGCCGGCCACGACGGCCATTGCGAACGGTGACAATGCAAAGATGAACGACGTGCGTGCGACGAGGTAGATGCCTGCCGTGACCATCGTCGCTGCGTGGATGAGAGCCGACACGGGTGTCGGGCCCGCCATCGCGTCCGGTAACCAGACGTAGAGTGGGAGTTGCGCG
>CANMZR010000120.1 GCA_947502375.1 Polyangiaceae bacterium | reverse complement strand
CCCCCAGCCTTCAGCTTTTTTGCGCCGTCGCCCTGTTCGGCGAGCCCTTCCCAAAGCGCCTGGTCTTGGCCTTCGGAATGATCGGATTAGGGGCTTTGGTTTATGCCCTGGATGCCCTCCGACGCTCGATGCCCCGGTTGGGCACGCATGGATAACAACATATCCAGACCCATGAGGAGCCTCCCCTGTGTGAGCGCCTCAAAAAAAAACACCACTCAAATACGCTGGTTTTTTGTGCGCGTGGCGTCTTGGTCGGCCCAGCTCGTTGCCGGTACGGGTATTGCAACCCACGTGGACTCATGAACTCGCGCTCGTCCATCCCCGCCCGCGCTTTGCTAGACCACGACGCACGCTCCCCTTCGAAGAGCCGCGTCGGATTGCGTTCACCGGCGGCACCCGAGGAGCGAGAACTCGAGCAAGCTCCCGGCCCCGAACGGTGCGAGACGACCAGCCCACCGTCCGTCAAAACCCGAGCCCATTTCCTCGGACAGGGAGCGCGCGGCTTGGTTTGCATCGCCGTCGACGGAAGCTGGTTTGAAGTGGCAGCCCATCACGGTGATTTGTCGCGCCGACCCGTGCTTCGTCGGGTCCTCGCGGCGCTCGTCGCGCATCACGCCGAAGGGCGCGGCGTACCGCTGACGATGGTCGAAGTGCTCCAGGCCGGCTGGCCAAGCGAGCGCTGCGTAAGGGATTCGGGCGCAGCTCGCGTCTATCAAACCATCAAGCGATTGCGTCAGATTGGGCTGGGCGATGTCCTCGAGCACGACGGTCGCGGATATTGGCTGAATTGCGCGCCCAGCGCCGAGGAGCGCACCGCTTCCGCCGCCTGAGTCGCCAAGGAGCATCGGAGACGTGCCGCCACGCGAAGCGTCGTGTACACTTTGAAAGTCTTAGCTAGCTCCAAGGCTGGCTCGCTCGAGGTTTTTGATGCGCCTCCGATGGCTTACGCTCTTTCCGCTCTTCGTGGCTGCTACGTGCACGGCTGACAAATCAGCGCGCCCGCTATGCGATCCTGGCACCGAAATCTTCTGCCGCTGCCGCGGGGGCACGGCCGGGACCAAGCTCTGCAACGAAGCGGGAGACAGCTTTGCAGACTGCCGTCTCCTGGACGGTGAGTGCACCGAAATCCCCGATTCGAGCACCTCGGTGGACACGGCGACCGGCGCCGGGGGCAACAGCGCCACCAGTGGGGCGGGTGGAGCACCCGTTTGCAGCCACGATCTCTGCGAAGCCGGGGACGCGCTCGCCTTCGGTTGCGACCCCTGCACCATCGATCTGTGCACCGCCGTCGACCCTTTCTGCTGCGACAAACTGCAGAGTCAAAAGGGCACTTGGGACGCGATGTGCATCGGCGAGGCCATGAAAATATGCGGACTCACCTGTGACACGACCGCGAGCACGGCGTCCTCGAGCACGGCATCCTCGAGCAGCGGTGGACCTGAATGCTTCGGCTCCGAGTTCCTGATCCCGAATGACCTCGTGATCTCCGAGTACATGAATGATTCGTCGGCGATCGCCGATACCCAGGGCGAGTGGTTCGAGATCTACAACACTCAAAAAGAGTGCATCAACCTGCAGGGGATCGTCATCGCAAGCGCCAACGACTCGAAGCCCCATGTCATCGCTGCGAGCGTCATTGTGCCTCCGAAAAGTTACGCCATTCTCTGCAAGGACAAGGCGACGATGGCCGCCATCGGCATCCCGTGCGCGTACGCCTTTGGGGGCGCTATCAACCTAGGCAACAGCTCGGACACCATCGAATTGAAAGCCGGTGATACCGTCATCGATGCGGTCGCCTACACCTCGACGTTCATTCACCCCGTTGGCGCTTCACGCTCCCTCAATCCGCAGAAAATCGACGGAATGCTAAACGACTCGGAGCTGAACTGGTGCGTATCGACCTCGTTCATGGTGGGCGTCAGCGGCGACCGTGGAACTCCCACGAAACCCAACGATCCCTGCAACTGAGTCTGCCGCTCCACGAGCGCTCCACGAGCGCGGCTCAACCCCGGGATGGCGTCGCCTCCAAGTCTCATGCGCCTTCAGTTCGTCTCCCCAATTCTGCACAAACTCGACGCGGTCGAGGCGGACATCCTGGCGTGCGTCGTCTGGGAGGACGTCCGACCCATGGACGGGCTCGCAGCCCTCTGCGACTGGCGCTACGGAGGCAGGCTCAGCCGGTTGTTGATGAACCGATTCGTCACGGGCAAGCTCGACGAAGTCATTCTGCTGCCCGGGCGTCCCCTGCTCACCACGGAAAAGCTGCTCCTCCTCGGCGCCGGCCCACGCGCCCAATTCGATGAACTGCGCTTCGATCGAATCGTTCTCAATTTGCTGCGTGTCGTCGACGGAGTGGCGTCGCGAAGCGCCATCGTCGAGCTGCCGGGGCGTCACGACGACACCATTTCCCCAGAGCGCGCAGCCGACCGTTTTCTCGATGCACTCACCAAGCCGGGACCTGGCGCTTCCAACGCCCGGCAGTCCCACCACCACTCACGCACGGCCGCGTGGACGCTCGTGTGCGACCTCGAGTCACGGCGCCGTATCGAACAGCACATGCTCGACGAACGACGACGGATTCGACCGGATGGCTGAAGGCAGCATCGACGGCACAAGGGTCCATCCAGTAGCATCGCCATCGATGTCGCCGACGGCGCCCATTTTTCACTTCAACCAAGAGCGCTCGATGCTCGTGGAGCAAACGATTGAGCGTGTGTGTTCGCACACCCGAGATTCACTCCATGCGCTGAATGACGCCGCTTACTGGGAGACGAGGCGCCTCGAGCCCTCGAAAAAGAAACGCTCTCAAGCCGAGCTCGCCGAATGGCGCAGCCTGTCCCGCTCGCTCTCAAGGATGAGCGAACCCGAACGACGCGAACGGCTGCGCGCGCTGGTCGCGACCTATGTGAATGACATCGCCGGCAACTTTGACCCACGGGTCTACAGCCTGACGACCCGCATCCTGCCAGCCCTCGTCACGGGCCTCCTCGCGCCCGGCTCGTTGCCAAAGAAGCTACGCCACCCTCTTGAATTGCTCGAACTCGAAGCTCTCGCGGACAAGGTCATCGTGGAGGGGGATACCGAGCGGCTCAAAGGGCTCGCGAAACAGGGGACGCTCGTCTTCGTGCCGACGCACTCGTCGAACATGGATTCGCTTGTGTTTGGTTTCGCGCTCGAGCTGTCTGGGCTGCCGCCTGCGACCTACGGAGCAGGAAAAAACCTGTTCACGAATCCAGTCTTGTCCTTCTTCATGCAAAACCTCGGGGCCTACAAAGTGGACCGAAGACTGCGCTTCGAGCTCTACAAGGACTGTTTGAAAAGCTATTCGTGCGTGCTCCTCGAGCGCGGCTATCACTCCCTATTTTTTCCCGGAGGTACCCGGGCTCGCTCCGGAGCGGTGGAATCCAAACTGAAGTTGGGCCTCGCCGGAACGGGCATCGAGAGCTACGTCCGCAGCCTGAAATCCGGTACCGAGCGCAAGGTGTTCTTCGTTCCAGCCACCATCAACTACCTCATCACTCTCGAAGCCGAGACGCTGATAGCCGATTACCTAAGCGAAGCGGGCAAGGCGCGCTACATCATCGAGGACGACGAATCGAGTCGTCTCTCAAGAGTCATCGCCTTCGCTCGAAAGATTTTTACCATGCGCGGCGCGGTGGTCGTGCGTTTCGGCACGCCGCTCGATCCCTTCGGCAATGCCGTCGATTCCGACGGGCACTCGCTCGACGCTCGTGGGCGCACCGTCGAGACGTCGAGCTTCGTTCGCAACGTCGCTGGCGAGGTCTCCGTGGACGCGGACCGAGACGCTCAATACACGCGCGAACTGGCCCAGCGGCTCGTGGTCGCATACAAAAAAAATACGGTCGTCATGGCCACCAACCTCGTCGCGGCATCCTGCTTCGAGGCGCTGCGCCAACAAGCACCGGGCGCGGACCTCTTTACGCTGCTGCGGCTGCGCGACCACAAGCTCTCACGAGATGACCTCGCCCGCCGGGTGCTCGAGCGCCGGGATGCACTCCGTTTGCTCGAAAAAAACGGGGAAGTCGTCTTGGCGGCCCAGCTCCGTGAAACTTCCGGCGGCGACATCGTAGCCCAGGCGATGAGCGCCTTTGCGGGCTATCACACCGCGCCGGTCATCGAAGCCCAGGGTGATGGAATTGTGCTTCGCGATCCGAAGCTCCTGCTCTACTACCAGAATCGATTGATCCCCCATGGCCTCGCGTTCGATCCCGATGCGCGACCGCGCAAGCTCGAAAAAACAGGCCGAGCCGTCGCATGACTCCCACTTCGATCGGGGTACTCGGTGGCGGTCCGTGGGGGCTTGCGCTCGCGAGAGCGGCGAGCCGCGGCCCCTCGGTGACCTGGCTCCATTCACGACGCCAACAGGATGCGGACGTGCCGGGGGTTCGCCTCACCCGTGACCTCGCGGAGCTAGCAAACTGCCGTCTCTTGCTCGTGGCCGTTCCGTCGAACCTCGCTCGCAGCGTGGCGAGAGAGCTTGGGGATCATCTGGATGGAAGTCACATCGTGGTGCACGGGATCCGCGGCTTGAGTGGCCCCGAGCTCAGCACGGTCTCGCAGATATTTCGCGAGGAGACTCCCGTACGGCGCCTTGGGGCACTCGGCGGACCCGTGCAAGCCGATGAGCTGGCGGCGGGTAGACCTTCGGCCATGGTGGTGGCCTCCGAATTTGCCGAGGTGATAGCGGCGGTCTGCGACGCCTTGCAAAGCGATCGGCTGCAACTCGAATCGAGCCGCGATCTACGAGGGCTGGAGTGGGCATCGGCACTCGTTGGGTGCCTTTCCATTGGGATCGGCTTTGCTCAGGCCCGAGGAGACGTATCGCCAGGACTCCTGGCCGCTCTTATCTCACGCGCGGTGGACGAAGCCGCGACGATCGTCACGGCCGCGGGGGCCGACGAGAACACGTTCTACGGCCTCGGCGGGTACGGCGATCTGCTCGCCTCGATGGCGCTGACCGATCGTCCCGAGGTCGTCCTTGGGCGTGCCCTCGCAACTGGCGCTAAACTGGAGGATGCGCGCAAGCAGGCGCGGCTCCGCGTCGAGGCCATCGATCTCGTGCCGCGCATTTTGGCGTTCGCAAAAGCTCACGAAGTGCGAAGGCCAATCTTCGATGCAATAGGCGCGATTCTGGATGGCTCGAGCGAGCCTTCCGTCATTGTCCGTGCGCTCTTTCGGGGCTGAACGCCGGTCACTCAGGAGCCGAAAACACGAGTGCACAGTTGTGCCCGCCGAAGCCTGCCGAAATCTTCAGCGCGTGACGCACCTTCACCACCCGCGGCGCACCGCGCACGATATCGACCGGACCCAGCTCAGGATCGAGGTTATCGACATTCAGCGAGGGGTGAACCAGACCATCGCGAATCGAGCAGAGCACCGCTATCGATTCGACCGCGCCCGCCCCGCCTAGCAAGTGCCCCACGAGCGACTTGGTGGCCGACATCGGCAACGCCGCGAGTCGCTCGCCGAAGACCCCACGGAGCGCGCGCACCTCAGCGATGTCGCCGGCCGGCGTCGAGGTAGCATGTGGATTGACGTAATCGATAGCGTCGGGCCCGAGACCGGCTCGCTCGAGCGCTTGCAACGCAGCAAGCTTCACGCCGCGGCCGTCCTCGTGAGGGCGCGTAAGATGCTCGCCGTCGCTCGTCAGACCATAGCCCGACAGGATGCCGTAGACCGGCGCACCGCGGGCCTTGGCGTGCTCGTACTCCTCGAGAACCAGCGCCCCCGCGCCCTCACCCATGACGAAGCCGTTGCGCGCAACGTCAAAGGGACGGCTCGACCTCCGAGGGTCACCGTCTTTGGCTCGACTGAGAGCACGGGCATTACCGAAGCCCGCCACGGTGTTGAGTCGGGTCGCCGCTTCAGCACCACCGGTCACCATGACGTCCGCCAAGCCGGCCTCGATCATCATCGCGCCAGTCGCGAGCGAGTGCGTCCCGGTCGCGCACGCGCTCGCAATGTTGAACGACGGCCCCATCAGGCCGAAACGCATCGAGACCAGAGCCGCACTGCTGTTCGGCATGACGCCCGGGATGAAGAACGGCGACACGGCGCGCGGGCCTCGTTCCCGGCTCCGTTCGATTTGCTGCTCAAAAATATCGACCGGCCCTTGCCCTGTGGACATCAAGCAGCCGATGCGCTCGCGCTCCACCGCACAGCCACCGGAAGCACGCTCGAGACCCCCTGGCACATCGGCTTTCATCAGCCCGCCGAGCCCCGCGTCATCCATGGCCTCAATGGCCGCCGCGAGGCTGAACTGCGTCACCCGCCCATAAATGTCCGTCTCTTTTTTCGAGAGGAAGCGCTCCGCCTCAAAGCCGCTGACGCTAGCGCACACGTCCGAACGGAGCGCGTCCGTGGGGAACTCGTGAATGAATTGTACGCCGCTCTCGCCCGCCAAGAGCCGCCGCCAGAACGTGGCGACATCGTTGCCGAGAGGAGTGATTGCCCCGAGACCGGTGACGGCAACCCGCCGCGCAAGCTTCACGCGCCCGCAGCTCCCCGCGCTTCGCCTCGCTCTTGCAGCGCCTTACGCTGCGCGGCGAGCATCTCGTGCCGCCCGATGTTCAGAAACTTCAACACGGGTAAGTAGACCTTGCGAATGAAGAGGTCGCGATCGACGCCACCCTGGTCCCGCATCTGCAGAATCCGCGTGTCGTAGTCGGGCACGAGATCGACGCCCGGCATCTTGAACTCTGCAAACACCTTCGCGAGATCAGCGAGCGTACCTTCGCGATCTTCGTCGAGAAGCACGGCCACGACTTCTTGATAGAAGCGCGTGTGGGCAATTTCATCGCGCGCGATAAAATCATAAATCGCGTAGAGGCACTCGTCGCCTTCGCGCTTCGCGAAGTCACGATGCTTCACGTAGATGACGAAGGTCACCTGCTCTTGCAACGCTCCGTAACAGGTCATTTGTCGAGCCGTCTTGAACGGCGCCACCCACTCCTTTTCGGCGATGGTGTTGTAGTGGTCGAACCACTGGTCCTTCGTGCGCTTGCCCGAGCGCATCAACCACTCACCGAGCGCGAGGGAGTGTTTGCTCTCCTCGTAGCCCCAGTTCGCCTGCCACCATGCACGACCAAACCAGGGGCGCACGACGTTGATCCCACCGGCCACATAGTCAGGGAGGTACATCTCGACCGAAGCAAATGTCTCGACGCAAAGAGCGAGATCGTCCGAGGCGTCCTTGTTGATCTTATCCCAGGGGATGTCGTCGAAGAGGCTCCAGCGCCGCTCGCGCTCCGCCTTCTCGAAGAACTCCATGTAGATTCGATAGAGCCGCTCTTCGATCCGAGTTACCGGTCCTTGGGTCATCGTCTTCGCTACTCTCCACTTGAAAAACGTGCGCGTGCCCGCCGAACGCAGCTGGTGCGCCACGGGCCCTGCCGTTCATGCAAGACGGCGTTCGACCTTGCTGCAAAGGTCGCCCACGGTGACGATCTCGACGAGGTCTTCGTCGGGGATCTGCACGTTGAGCTCCGTCTCCATTTCACCGACGATTTGCATCATCGACAGCGAATCGACGCCGAGATCGGTTATCACGCTGTCGCGCGTGACCGTCTCGAAGCTTCGACGATCCACGCGTTCGGCAACAGTCTTGAACAGTCCGAGAAGGTCTTTTTGGTCACTCATGGTCGGTTCCTTAAACAATCAACGATCGAGACGACGGAGCTCGTACTGCGCGAGCGAGCTGTAAAATTTATCGAAAGCCGTGACACACGTGGATAGATAGCGCTCGTAATCCTCGAAGACCTGAGCGCCCCACGTCGTACGGATTGTCGCTTCGTGCAGCCGCATGCGACGAAGCCATTCCGCAGTCGTGCGCTCGTAATCCTTGCGATTCTGCTTCACGGTGATGACCTCCCAGTACGGATTCACCGCTTGCATGATGTCTTCCAGGCGCGGATTGAGACCGCCCGGAAAGATCACGTGGGTGCAGAAGTAAATATCCTCGAGGTCCTTGCGGTCCCGGGGAATTCGATTGCGCAAAATGGTCTGAAGGCCGAACCAGGCGCCCGGCCTGGTGAGCTCCCAGCACTTTTTGAAGTAGGCACGGTAGATGTCGACCGCCTTGCCCTCACGAGCCTCGGCGGGCGAGCAGAGATGATCCATCATGCAGATGGAGATGAGGGCATCGAACTTCTCGTCCGTTTCCCATTTCATGAAGTCGGAATCGACGCAGCGCACCCCGGGAATTTTGCGCGCATTGACCTCCGCCGCCTGAGCGGACGAGAGGGTCACTCCAACGGCTTCTTTCACCCCGCGCGCGGTGGCCAGGTACTCGAGGCACGCGCCCCAACCGCACCCGATATCGAGCACGCGCATGTCCGCCGTGACCTTGGCGAAATTCGAGAGCACCGCGAGCTTGTTGAGCTGAGCCGCTTCGAGGGACTGGTTGTCCGACTCGTACGTGGCGCAGGTGTAATTCATTCGCTCGTCGAGCCAGAGCCGGAAGAACTCGTTCGAGACGTCGTAGCTCACCTGAACTTCGTGCTTGTTTGAACCCATAAGTCTCCGAAAATCGCTGCTATCGAAAGGTTGAAAGAACTGGGACGGGAGCCGTATCTCAAAGAGCCGTTCGGTTCGAGGTCCTGGCGACCGGAACGGGTGCCTTTCGCGGAACGAGCAACTCGAGCTCGCCGGCTTCGAGCCTCACCTTGGTATCGCGGCGTCGCACCTTGCCGCTCGAGGTCTTCGGCAACGTATTGCGCTTGATAAGGACAACCTCCGTCACGGGCAAGCCAAGCTCGGCCCGCACCCGCAACTTCACCTGGCTTGCGAGGTCACGAGGATCCGAGGAGGCGTTGTTGGCCTCAGCCACGACGACGCACTCTTCGCCTTCGGCGCCAGAGCGCGCGAACGCCACGCACTGGTCCGCGCGCAGGCCATCGACAGCTGAGACGATGCGCTCGATGTCCTGCGGATAATAGTTTTTCCCGTGGATGATGATCAGGTCCTTCAGGCGGCCACACACGAATAGCTGCCCGTCGCCGAGGTAACCGAGGTCACCCGTCCTCAACCAGCCGTCATCGAGCACCTCCGCGGTTGCGGCCGGCTGACCAAAGTAACCGCGCATGATGCTAGGTCCCCGGACCCACACCTCGCCGACACGACGGTCTGGCAACACGGCGCCGGAGGCTCCTCGAATCGCAAGCTCGAAGCCGGGAAAGGTACGACCGCACGAGACGAGCTCGATGGCGTCGGCCTCGGAGGACAGCGTGGCTTCACCTCGATGCATCGAAGCCGGATCGAGCAGCTCGGTGTGCATGGGCTTCGAGAGGTCCGCGAACGAAACGGCCAGTGTTCCCTCGGCGAGACCGTAGCAAGGCAGGACGGCTTCCGGGCGCAAACCCTTTGATGAAAAGCGTTCGATGAAGCGACGAAGCGTGTCGGCCTGGATCGGCTCGGCGCCGCAACCGACCGCCTTCAAGCAGGAGAGATCCCAGTCCTTCGACTGCTCGTCACTCACGGCGCGGGTCGCGAGTGCGAACGCGAAGTTCGGTGCAAAGGTGATCGTCGCGCGAAACTTGTGGACCGAATCGAGCCACAACGACGGGCGACGAATGAAGTTCGGCGTCGGCAAAAACTTCACTTCGACCTGGGCATACGCAGGCGCAATGACGAAGCCGATAAGGCCCATGTCGTGGTAGAGCGGCAGCCAGCTCACACCACGGTCTTGAGAGTTTGCGCGCAGCCCATCGAACATGATCGCGTGAGCGTTCGTGCTCAAATTACGGTGCGAGACCATCACGCCCTTCGGCTGGCGCGTGCTCCCGGAAGTGAACTGAAGGAATGCCAGATCATCGAGTGAGACCTCACCCGGTTGAACTGTTTTTTCGGGAAGTTCTCCCTCGAGCTCGGAGGCGAGGATCACCCGAACGCCCTCGGTGCTAGCGCCCGAAGCCTTGACCGCATCGAGGAGTTGCGCGCTCAAGAGCGGCTCGAGCCCCGGGACCGTCACGAGCGCGCGAGCACCGGAGGACGCGAGAATGTGCCGCACCGTTTCACCGTAAACCTCCATCTTCGCGAGGGTCATCGGTGGGTACATCGGCACTGGGACGAGTCCCGCGGTGAGGGCACCGATGAAGGCGAGGACGAAGGATTCGGGATCCGGCAAGACCAGGGCCACCCGATCCCCCTTTTGGAGGCCGAGGTCGCGGAAACGATTCGCTCGCTGACAAGCCCATCGCCAGAGTTGCGGGAAGGGCACGACGCGCTCGGTACCATCCAACCGCACAAAGGTGTGCGCGTGCTCGCTGTAAACCGAGTTGTCGCGGATAACCTCGACGAACGTGCGCATGCAGTACTCCTCGACGGCCTATCAGACCGACCGACGCGGGTCATAAGCGAATTCCGCGCCAGCCGATAGAAGCTCGAAATTGTGATGATAATCCCGATAGTTATGCCATCCCATGAACGCCGCGTCGAATTTTAGACACCTCGCGGCGACGCTCGTTCTGCTCGGCCAGCCCGCGACGCACGGGGCCACCGAGCTACCGAGCGAGAGAGGCACACTCCTAGCGAGGCACCGACTCGCCGTGCTCACAGAGCGGGCGCTTCAGGGGTTTGGGCGGAGGCTTCAGGGAATTGGGGGCGAAGGGATCGGCGGCGCAAAGTCATCGGGGATTTTTCGCTCCGCATGCGAGCCCGTGCCTTTGCCGCTCGGAATCGTATTCGGTGGTGCGCCGAGACCAACCTGGTCAGCGGTGAAGGTCCCCGCGCCCCGGAGCACGCCCTCGGCGTCGGCCTTCCACGACGAACTCAGGTTGATCCCCGAGACCACGACGGCGGGCTTCTTCGTTATCGCCTCGGCAGGCAGGTTCGCAAAAGAAAAGGTCCCGTCCGGCTGATCGACGATGCACCCGCGGATGGTGAAACTGAAGCCGACATCCGAGGTCGCATCCGCGATGAAATCCGGATACTCGTCCACGGTTCCACCTTTTTCGGAGGACAAAACACACGCTGGGACCGGCAAGGTGCGACACACCTGGGTTGCGGTGCAGGTCAGCCCATACTGAGAACAATCGAGGGCTTTGTTGCGCTCGCCGTTTGTCATTTGCACCACGAACTCACCGGTCAGCGGATTGACTCGCAGCTCGGAGAGCAGCTGTATCTGGGCGGCCACGGGTTTATCGACGGCGATGAGCCAGAAGTACTTCCCGAGGGCGGGAAATTTCGTCGGCTTGCCCTCGGCGGAGCAGCTCAACTGGTAACCAAGCTTGAAGAGCTGACGCGTGACCCAATGGTTGCCCTTATCGTCAGCAAGGCCCGCGTCGATGACGAGCGCGAGCTGTGGGCCGACCGGTGCCGGGGTCGGCAACGCGAGGGAGTACGAAGTGCGCGCGGCATCGAGCGTTCCCACGCCGGTCGCCGGATCGGTGCTGTCGAAGAGCACATTGAGTTCGCTCTCCGGATCCGGATCTTCATCGAAGAGGTTCCCCTCGGGGTCGATCTCGTAGCGCACGAGTCGCACTCGCAAGGAGCTCGGGACGATCGGCTCCGAGAACTCGAGGACGATCGGCTTAGACGGATCGAGAAGCACGCCGTCGGTCAATCCGACGATGGTCGTCGCCGGGGGATTGTCCACGCGAAAGCAACCCGCAAGGAGGGCAATCACGGCGAGGGCGAGCCAGGCCACAACACGGGAGCGGAAGTTTCGTTCTGCCATGACGTCATCGATCAAAAGAAGGCGGTCGTACGACCCTGCATGAGCATGCTGCGCGCCGCGCGGCCGTTCACGTCTTGAAACACGTCTCCCGCGAAGAGCACGGCCCCTTCGACATCGAACGCAAAGTGTTCGAGAAAGCGCCACTGAGCTCGCAGGTCCAGCTCAACCCCGTAAAAGCTACCCGGCTTTCCACCGACGAAATTGACGAGGTCGTCGGCTATTTGCTGGCCATCGCGATGCGTGAGGGACTGCACGGGATCGAGCACCGGCGCCGGCGCCCAAGCGACGAGCACCCCGCCGCGCAGGAGCACGCTCTCGTGGGGCCGAACGTCCAGCTGGGGGAAGATTGCCAGCGCATCGGTGAAGGCTCCGC
>CANMZR010000119.1 GCA_947502375.1 Polyangiaceae bacterium | reverse complement strand
ATTTGTAGCCGATCTGGCCCCTCAATGCGCGCAGTCGCAGCCGCAGGAAGTTTTGCAAATTCGGCTTGAGCGTGAGGCTCTTGAAGCGCACGCCATCGAGTTCAAGTTTTTGCAGCAACCTGCCCCGAAGTTGCTCCGGGCTACCTGAAAGGATGTGAATCTCGGTTCCCTCGTCGGCCAGCTCGCGCATCAGCGCGGCCGCGCCCGGGACGGTTCGCTTCTGGTCGGGGCGCTCGACCAAGGTGCGCAACAAATCGCGCAGCGTATCGAAGTCCGTGCGCAAATATGTCTTGTCGAGATCCCAGCGAGCAACGAACACGCGCCGCAAAGATACGGCCAAATCGGCGCGCTGGCCAAGATCCCCTCGCTCGGCCGCGCGGATGGACTCAGCGGCCGGTTCTTGACGCCTTCATCGAACGGCGGGTAGAAGCTCAAGCTCAACCGTCAATCGAAGGCAAAGAACGACCATGGGCATCGACATCAAGAAGCTGTTCAACGAAGAACTCCCCGCGGCGATCCTGAAGAACCCTGAAAAGGCGATCTTGATCGGCGCTCGCTACCAGCTGAACATCGCCGGCGACGGCGGCGGGCAGTGGTACATCGACTGCAGCCCCACCGGGCCGAAGTGCGAAGCCGGCATACCGGGCGGCGCGGACTGCACCATCGACGTCGCGGAGGCTGACTTTCAGAAGCTCGTCGAGAATCCACAGGCGAACGGGATGCAGCTTTTCTTTGCGGGCAAGCTCAAAGTCGGCGGCAATCAATTGCTCGCGATGAAACTGCAAAAGTTGTTCGAGCTCCGCGATTGAGTTCGAGCTCCGCGATTGAGTTCGAGCTCGGCGATTGAGTTCGAGCTCGGCGATTGAGTTCGAGCTCCGCGATTGAGTCTGGCTGAGGTTGCCCCGCGGCGGCTGAGGTTGGCCGGCGGCGGCTGAGGAAGGTCCTTCATGCGTGCACTCGATGGGCTCCGTGTGCTCGACCTCTCCCGGTTGATTCCGGGGCCATTCGCGACGCTGGTCCTGGCGGATCTGGGCGCGCGAGTGGACAAGATCGAGGCGGTCGGGGCTGGTGACTACCTGCGCTACTATGTACCTCAGCGCGCCGGCGCGTCCTTGGGGTATCACTTGCTGAATCGCGACAAGCGCAGCGCCGTCGTGGATTTGAAACGGCCCGAAGCGCGCGGCGCATTTCTCGAACTCATTGCAAGCTACGACGTGCTCGTCGAGCCGTTTCGGCCTGGCGTCATGGAGCGTCTCGGCCTTTCGCACAGGACCCTGCTCGAGCGTCAACCGCGTCTCGTCATCTGCTCGCTCACCGGTTACGGTCAGCACGGTCCGCATGCCCATTACGCTGGCCACGATCTCAATTTTCTGGCGCGCGGCGGCTTGCTTGGCGCGCAAGGGCCGACGGATGCTCCGCCCCAAGTTCCCGGCTTTCAGCTCGCGGACGTGAGTGGCGCGTTGTGGTCGGTGATCGCGATTCTCGCCGCACTTCGTCGTCGCGACGCCACCGGCGAAGGCGGCGTCTGTGACATCGCGATGAGCGACGGGGTTCTCGCGTTTGCAGCGCTTTCCTTGGCGGCTGGGTTGGCGGGCAGCGAGGAGCCGCGTGGCGAGGGAATGCTTACCGGTGGTCTCGCCGTCTACAACACCTATCGGACTTCGGACGGCGGAGCCGTCGCTTTCGCGGCCCTCGAACCCAAGTTTTGGTCGGTGTTCTGTGCCGGTGTGGGTTGGCCCGCTGACTCGAGTGCCCTGGTACAAGGACCTCAGCAGGCCGCCTTGAAAGAGCGCCTCCAGACGCTATTTGGGACGCGTACGCGCGCCGAATGGCAGAGCTTCGGAGAGGCCCACGACTGCTGTCTCGAGCCCGTGCTCGCGCCGCATGAGCTTGGTTTCGACGCGCAGTTGAAAGCTCGCGGTGTTCTCTTCGAGCTCGAAGTGGACGGACAGACGGTTCCCCAGCTGCGAACTCCGGTGACGCCGCTCGATGCCGTTCACGCGGTCGCGGCGCCTTGCGGACGCGACACCCGCGAAATTTTTCGCGAGGCCGGGTTCAGCGAAGCGGCACTTGACGCGCTGTTCGCCGCCGGCGTTCTTGCGTGAGGGTTACCGTGCCGCTCTTCGGTCACTGAGCTTCGACGAGCGTAAGAACCGGCAGCGCGTGGTAGGCGCCGATGTAGCCGCTTGTTTCTGCGACGTACACTCCGCAGCGTTCATCGACGAGCATCGTATCCGGAACGAGGTCCGCGGCCGTGCGGCCGAGAATCGCTCCGTCCGTCGGGCGGATCACGAAGACCTCCGTTTGCGGTAAAAATACGGCCCCCGAGCGAAGCACGGGCTGAAGGCTAGTGGGTCGATCGGCAGAGGCACGATTGGAGGCGAAGACGTGACGGTAACGCACGCGTCCGGCCTCCACGTCGAAGGCTACGAGCTCACCCGTCTCGCTGTTAGCGAGGAGGAGGTCATCGACGAGCAGACGTGCCGCGTGGCCATCGCAGAGGCCACCCGGAAGGTCGTAGCGAAGCTCACCAGTGTGACGATTGAAGGCACATATTCCGAGCCGGTTCTGGCTGGTGCCGTCATCGGTCACAACGATGACGACGTTCCGTGCAACGATCGGTGTTCCGAGAAGCGCAGCGGGACGGGGTAGGGCGGATTGCCATCGCTCGGCACCGGTCCACGGATCGACGCAAACCAACACGGCTTGCCCGCGCGGTGAACGCCCCGTGAGGTTGCGTCCGGTTGAGGTTGCCACCGCGAAGAGCTGGTTGCCCTCAATGGTGACGCCATGAGAAAAACGGCCATGGGCGCAAAATCGCCAAACGATTTCGCCGCACAACAGGTCGATGGCCGAGAGCTCGGATGCTCCACTCGTAGCAATCATCAGCTTTCCCGCGCGGCGCAGGCGCAGCGTGCCATCGCGTCGCACGGGGCGCCGCCAACGGATTTCACTCGAGTCGAGATCGACGGCGCACAGGTGACGTTCGCCTTCGCCGAGGAGCAGGAGATGCGGAAGCCCCGGGGCGGTGACGACGGCGCCGCTCGTTCGCGCTCCTGAGCAAGGGCCTAGTCGTAGGTCGTAGATGCGCTCACCGTCGAGGAGATCGTGCATCACGAGCTGACCATCGGGCGAGAGGCGCGCAAGCCCCACCGGCGTCGGGATAGACACCCCGCGTTGGGCGGGCTCGGTCCAGAGGATCTGTCCGGTCGTTCGCTCGATGCAGGCGAGCTCGCGCGAAGATGCACAGAGAAGCCGGTTGCCCGCCAGATGGATCGAGCGAAGGTCGAGACCTGCGATGTCGGCTCGCCAGCTCTCGGTGAAGCGCAGCTTACCGGCCGGCGTTGGAGAGACAGTCACCGCCGGCGGCGGGAGAGTGTCACTCTCCGCGAAGGCGCGATAACTCTCGGGCGTCCCATTCAAAAGGTTGGCGTGCTCGTCGCCGACGCGCAGTCGTAGCTTTAGCTCCTCGGCGACATCGGCCAGACGCAGCAAGCGCAAATTCGAGGATTGGCTCCGATCGGCTGCGATGACCTGGCGCGCGAGTGTTTTGGCAAAGCTCGCGGCTGCGAGCGCCAACTCGGCGGGCGGCAAAGGGGGCAGGCGCCAGCCGCGAGTGACGTCGTTGTCGCCCATCGAAAGAAGCAGCGTCGCCGACCCGCCATGCTCGAGTTGCACGCCGCAGCGCACCCGTCCAACATTGACTTGGCGCAAGAGCCCGCGACCTTGTTCGACCGCGTCGAGGAGCTCGTGTGCGAGCGCGAGCAGCGCTTCCCCGACGAGAAAGACGTGCACGTCGGTGAGCCTTCGCGTGCTGTCGCCGACCGAAGCCACAAGCTCCCCGGAGAACAAAAGCGCATGAAGATCCGCGCGGCTGACGTCGCGGGAAATGAGCTTGCGGGCGGCCTTGCGGAGATGGATTGTGGCATCGAGCGTGAGCCGGCACTTGCGACTGCTCTTCACGTCGGTGGTGATGCGCTGCGTCGCAGGGCTGGTATCGCCGGTGGCCGAGCTTGACTGAAAAGCCAGCAATTGTTCGCGCGCGAGCGCAAGTCCGCGATCGGTGGGTTGCCCCCCCTCGAGGTCGATGACGTCGCTCTGCGATTGCTCGGCGATCGCGTCGAGAACGGCCTGGCGCGCGGCGCTCAATGTCACTTCCCGCTCGGACTGCGCCACCCGTGCACGCGCGCCCTGTCGGAACACCGTGACGAGCACGCGGTCGCCGTCACGCTCCAGCCCGACTTCCCATACCGGGCCTTTGGGCGAGCGCGGCCCATCCGGCTGGGAGGTCGCTTCGGTTGGCACGACGGTTCGTGAGCGCACACCGCTCGATAGCTCGGAGAGCGCAAACGCGAGCTCGCGGCTGAGGGCAGAGAGTCCGCCCTCCGGCAAGGTGGCGAAGAGGCCAATGTCTTGGAACAAAGGCGCAAGTTGAGTCAGCGCGCCGTGAGCACGCGGAGCGCTCACGGAACGGTTGTTTGCGACGAGGCGGAGAGTCGTCATTCGCTCGAGGGATGGTAGGCATGGTCGTCTTGGGCGCTAAGTTTTGTGTGCAGTTTGCAAGGGATTGGACAAATGTGTCGGGACTTGAATAGGGGGGCGCGCAACCGCTGTATGACGGGGAAGTGAGCCTCCGCCGTAAGGAACTTGCAGTGGGGTCGGCCCTCGGCGTGCTCGCTGCCGCACCGATGCTGCTGGCCCTTTCGGGCTTTATGGTGGACGACGCACTCGTGATGGCGCGCTACGCCGCGAACATCGCTCGTGGGGCAGGTTACGTCTGGAATCGAGGCGAAGCCCCGACGGACGGCGTGACCCCGCTTGGGTTTTGCGTGCTCCTTGCCGCCTTCGCACGCGGGGCGAGTCCGGTGCTCTCTGCGTGGCTGGCGGCCAAGTGGCTCGGGGCCTTCGCCTGGCTTGTCGGTGCGGCTACGGTTGGAATCGCGATCCTGCGAATCGGCGGTAGTCGTTTGCGTTACGCCGCGCTTCTTTTTCTATTCGCGTCCGCGCCGCTCGGGGCGTGGGCGGTCGCAGGGATGGAGACCGGCGTCGTCCTCGGGCTCGGTGCCGTGGCGGTTGGCCTGAGAGCGCTCGGCCGTGAACGCGGGACGCTCATCTGTGCGAGTGTGGCGGCAGCTCTGAGGCCGGAACTCGTGCCGTGGGCGGTTGCGGTGGCGCTCGCTCCTTCGAACGACGGCAAGCTGCAACCGATGGACAGGCGGCTCGTTCGTGCGCTCTTCGTGCTCGGGCTGCCGAGCGGTGCTTCGCTCGTGCGTTACGCCGCGTTTGGGTCCTTTCTTCCGCTCTCTTTCCGCGCAAAAGCGCCGAGTCTCCAACTCGGGATGACTTACGCCGGTGCCTGCCTGCTGCTCACCGGTGTGCTCGCGATGGTGGGCTGGCGCCGCCTTCCAAGTTGGGCGAAGGGGCTCGAGATTGCGGTGCTCGTGCACTTCGTGGCGATCGCCTTCGCTGGCGGTGATTGGATGCCGCTCTCACGCCTCGCGGTGCCGGTTTTACCGGGAGCATTTCTCGTCGCCGCTTGCTCGCTCGCCGTCGAGCCTCGTGCCCTCGCCGGGCTGCGGGTGGCCGTGGCCCTGGCGGGCGAAGTCTTCACCGTTTGGCGGGTTGGGGCATCGGCGGCGGCGGTGGGTGCGCGGCGAATGCGAACCTTGTCGGAGCTCGCGCCCACGCTTGAAGGACGCACGGTCGCCACCGTGGATGCGGGTTGGGTCGGCGTGGCGGCGGAGCGGGTCGTGGACCTAGCGGGCATCACGGATCCGAATGTCGCCGCACTGCCCGGAGGACACACCTCCAAACGCATTCCAAACGGGTTTTTGGCGGCCCGCGAGGTCGATACCCTCGTGCTCCTCATCGCCCCCGGCAAAGCGCTCGAACCTGCGCTCGTCGATACTCAGTTTGCGCGCTGGACGGAGATGCACGTCGTCCGGCAGACCGGGATCGCAAAGGAGTTTCGCGTCGTAGCGCAGAGCACCGAACCTCATTATGTCGTTCTGCATCGCGTGCTCGCTGAGTGACGCGCATGAACGCGACGCACCGATGGTGGCGCGCTCACTGCAGAGCGGGTAAAACGGAAAAGATGGTGCTGCCGGTGAGTGATGAGATCGATGCCTTGCTGGTCAGAAGCGAGCGACTGGATGACGAAGCGGCTCGGCCGCTCCTAAAGCGAATCATCGAGCTCGCGATGCCGGGGACGGAAGTCTGGAGTCACGCGACCCGCGAGCTAGCGCGGCGGATACTGGAAAAAGAACCGTGGGGCGCGTCGGTGCTCGTCAAACGAGTGCTGGAGCATGACCCGGAAGACCATCTCGCGTGGGGCGTGCTCGGCCTCGCGCAGTCGCTCCTCGGTAACCACGAATACGCGGTCGGTTCGTACGAGCGCGCGCTGCGCCTCGCACCTGAGAACCCTTGGTACTTGCACAACCTTGGACACTTGTACGACGCGTTGCTCGACCGGCCTGGTGTGGCGATTCCGCTGCTCCGTCGTTCCCTTATTCGGTTGCCGAACGACCCTCACGTGCTCGCGAGTCTGGCCCACGCTCTGGCTCGCGTGGGGTTGGAGGAGGAAGCCCGCAACGTCATGTTGCGTGTGATGCGAGGCCCGGCAATTGACGAACATCATGCGCTTTACCGGTGGCTGCTCGACCTGAGCGAACGCGCCGTCGCTTTGCATCTCGAGCGCCAGCTCCCGTCGGCAAGCGAGCGTCGAACTGCGCGGAAATCCAGGCGCACCCTGGGTTGAAGGAGGCGTCGAATCCGTCGCTGGTCGCCTGCTCGCAGCCGATCTATGCCGTCCAGCATGCAGCGGATGCGGAGTCTTCTCTCGGGTGTTTGGGTCGACGGTCAGGGTCGTGGCGCCACTTTGTTGAACCCCGCGACCGAAGAGTCCGTCGCAGAGTCCTCGAGTCATGGGCTTGATTTAGCAAGCGGGCTCGCCTTCGCGCGGGTCGAGGGCGGCGCGGCCTTGCGTGCGCTCACGTTCGCGGAGCGTGGCAAATTGCTCGCTGAACTGGCCCGGCGTATTCACGAACACCGCGATGAACTCATCGAGCTCGCGATGACGAACGGTGGCAACACGCGGAGCGATGCCAAGTTCGATATCGACGGCGCGATGGGGACGCTTGCGCATTATGCGGAGCTCGGCGCGGGGCTTGGTGACGTGCGCATCTTGCCGGACGGGGACTCGCTCCAACTCGGCCGGGCACCACGCCTCGCGGGCCGGCATGTGTTCGTGCCGCGTCGCGGGGTGGCGTTGCTCATCAACGCGTTCAACTTCCCGGCGTGGGGGCTCGGCGAGAAGGCGGCTACCGCATTGCTCGCGGGCATGCCGGTTCTCTGCAAGCCGGCGACGAGCACCGCGGTCGTCGCGCACCGCCTGGTCGAGCTCTTCCAGGATGCGTTGCCGCCCGGCGCTATCGGGATCACGGGCGACCTCGAGCACGCGCTCCCCGGTCTCCTCGAAGCGGGCGACGTCATTGCATTCACCGGCTCGAGCAAAACGGGCGCACGACTCCGCGTGCTCCCGAACGTCATCCATAATGCGGTGCGACTCGGGGTCGAAGCCGACAGCCTGAATAGCGCAATTCTCGGCGCCGACGTTGAGGCCGGTAGCGATACTTACGAGCTTTTCATCAACGATGTGTCGCGCGAGATCCGTCAAAAGACTGGGCAGAAGTGCACGGCGATAAGGCGCGTCTTCGTTCCGGATGCCGTGCGCTCGCGGGTGCGCGAAGACCTGGTTGAGCGCCTCTCGGGTGTCGTCGTGGGCAACCCGTTTGCCGATGGAGTTCAAATGGGCCCGCTCGCGACGGCGCAGCAGCATCGAGACGTTCTCGCCGGAATTGCACGTCTTTCCGAACACGCGAACGTCGTTCTAGGCGGCACTTGCCGACCTGTCGGGGTGCCCGAAGGGAAGGGTTATTTCGTTCCGGTGACGCTCCTGGACGCCCCCGATGCGACCGCCGCGGTCTTGCACGACCTCGAGGTGTTCGGACCGGTTGCGACCCTGCTCGCCGCGCCTGCGGACAGCGAGTCCTTGTGTGCTCTCGTCGCGCGTGGCGGCGGTGGCCTCGTCTGCTCGATGTACACCGATGATCGTAAACTTGCGGGCGAGTTGGTGATGGGCCTGGCGCCGCACCACGGCCGACTCGTCATCGGTTCGCAGAAAATCGCGGGTCAAGCTCTCGGACCGGGGACGGTGATGCCGCAGTTGCTGCACGGCGGTCCTGGGCGTGCGGGTGGCGGCGAAGAACTCGGTGGGCTGCGGGGGCTCGCTTTCTACTCGCAGCACACGGCACTGCAGGGCGATCGCGCGCTTCTCGACGCGCTCGTCAAGGCCTGAGGTTCGCGCAGTTCAGCCACGGGCGCACGTCAGCGCGGTGGGTCGCTTGAGACGGGTGAAGGGCCGCTTGGTGCGGGGTTCGCTGTCGCACGTGCCTTCGGTTCGCTCGGGCGTACCGCTTGCGCCGCGCGGGGTGGAGTCGGTTTTGGTCGTTGAATGGCCGGCAATACCGCCGCTTTGCAACAGCGGAAGCCAATCGAATAATCGTGATAGCGGGGTGCGTGGGCGATGGTGACGTTGAGGCAGCCGGGTCCGTGTTCGTCGGAAGTCGAGTAAAAGCCGCCAACGAAGACGCCGTTCCCGACCTGCCAGGGTTGCTTGCGGCGTTGGAACGCTTCCGCATCGAGCCTCGCGACGAGGTGGTTCGTCACCATTCCTGAGACCCACTCGTGGAGGTTTCCGACCATGTCGAACGCGCCTGGCTCGCTCACACACGCCTCAAATTGTCCCGATTTTGCCAGGTATCCCTCCTTTTGGTTGAGGAGGGGGCTGTTGAAGTGCTCGTCGTATTTCCAAGCGAGCCTGTCCTCGCCAAACAATTGCGCCAAGAGATGGGGCTTGCCGGAATTGCACGCGCCCTTCTGCGTCCGTGCTCCAAACGGATACACGTGGTGGTGCGCGCCGCGGCAAGCGTCGCGCCACTCGTCGAAGCTGCACAGCCGTTTGCTCGCGGCAGCGCACGCAGCTTGGGATTCGGTGCGGCTGATGTAGGCTTGCGGAAACACGCCGGGCGCGTTTCGAGCCTCGAAGGGCTTGCCTTCAGGAGGCCTGGCGAAATAGGGAAGCGCCTCGAACGTACCGTCTGCTTTCGGCAGCACGAGGTGGGCTTCGTAACGGTCGACGCACGCACGCTTGAAGAGGACCATGTCGCTCGGGCACGGAGGCGCCGGGGGGAGATCGGCGCTGGCTGTGCTGGTTGCGCTGGCTGCGCTGGCGGTCACGCTGGCGGTCGGAACCGAGCGAGCCGTCGTCGCTTCACTAGCCGGTTCGCTCGCGCTCGGCTCGGCAGGCACGCTGGCTGCAACTGCGCCGGTTTCGATGGCGGCGAGCGGGGCCTCGGGGGTGTGCTCCGCACAGCCTGCGAACGCCCAAAACGTCGCAATCGCGAGGGCACGCATCGGCATGAGCGGCCCCAGCGGCGGGTTCATCCCTGAGGCGAATGAGAGCGTTTGGAGAGCGCTGCCTGTACGGTTTTTCCTTCGATCGACGCCGCATTGAGGAGTTCCAGGCAGGCGTCGACGACCGACGGATCGACCTCGACGAAACAGCAGCGCTCGCGAACGCTGACGCTGCCGAGGTTGTCGGCATCGATGCCCCCGTTTGCGAGCAACGCCTTCAAATCACGGGCGTTCACGCCATCGACGCGTCCGAGGCTCACGTAGAGTTCGGGACCACGCGGTCGCTCTTCCGTCGGGGCGGCTGGGGCGGCCGGGGCGGCTGCAGCGGCAGATTGGGGCTCGCGAGAAGGTCGGGTGGTAGGCTGTTGCGTCGGGGCTGTTGCCCGCTGGGTTGCCGGTTGGCGCGCTCGGTGGGGCGCGGGTGCTGCGGACTGCGGCTCGGCTATGGCCGCTGCAACCGGCTCTGGGAGCTTGCCACGGCGTCGCGATTCGGCGGTTTCGGGAAGCTCCGGGTTGGCGGTGAGGTGCTCGCGGAGGATCCCGGCGAGGATGGCCTCGGCATCGTCTCGGGTCAGCAGCCGCCGCGCGAGCGCGAGATGCTCGGCGTTTTGGCCGCGCGGCGCGAAGGTGGTCGCGAGGGCGTCGACGACGTCTGTCTCCATGCGGGTGCGCTGTTCGCGGCTGCTCGGAATTTGCCGCTCGATGGGGCGTATCTTGTAGGTCAAACGCAGGATGTAGAGCGCCCCGATGTCCTGCGGCGTGATGAGGGAAACGGCGCGGCCGGTGCGTCCCGCGCGGCCCGTGCGACCCGTGCGATGAACGTAAGCCTCGGCCTCGAACGGGAAGTCGTAGTTGATGACGTGCGTCAAGTGCGACACGTCGATGCCGCGAGCCGCGACGTCGGTCGCCACGAGGAAACGTAGGTTGCCCTCGCGCGTCTTTTTGAGAACCTTTTCACGGTCGTTCTGGGCGAGATCGCCGTTCAACCAATCGGCGTTGAAGCCATCGCGCGTCAGCCAGCCCGCGACCCGCTCGGTTTGCTCTTTGGTGTTGCAGAAAACGAGGGCACTCTCCGGGTTCTCGACGTCGAGAACATGACGAAAAGCTCGGTATTTGTCTTCCGTGACGACGTAAACCTCGTGCGCAATCGAAAGGGCTCCGACGTGGTCGCTCGAGAGAACGACGAACTCCGGCTCGCGAAGCTTCGTGCGAGCCATGCGTTCGATGTCCGGCGGCAATGTGGCGGAGAAAAGCCAGGTCGTTCGCTCCTTCGGAAGGTATTCGATGATCGCGTTGAGCTCCCGTTCGAACCCCATTGAGAGCATCTCGTCCGCTTCATCCAGCACGAGCGTCCGAATGTCCTGGCCCTGGATGGTGCCGCGCTTCAAATGATCCAGCACGCGACCCGGCGTGCCGGCGATGATCTGGGCGCCAGCGTCAAGCTCGTCCACTTGACGCTGAAAAGGCGCACCCCCGTAAATCGCTACGGTTTTCACCTGGCGATGGACGCCGAGTTGTTCGATCTCGCGTGACACTTGAAGGGCGAGTTCGCGGGTCGGACAGAGCACCATGGCTTGGGGCTTGGCGAGGGACTTCTTCACCGCCTTGTCCACGAGGGGCATCCCAAACGCGCAGGTTTTTCCGGTGCCGGTCCGGGCTTGAACGACGATGTCCTTCCCGGCCGCAGCCGGTTCCCAGACCGCAAATTGCACTGGCGTCGGCTTGTCAAAGCCCATGTCAGCGAGCGCTCGGCGCAGGTCATCGGAGAGCGGAAGCGCGTCGAAAGTCGGCTCGGCAGGAACAGGGATCGTGGGTTGGGTCATGTCGTTCTCGAAGTCAGGGCGTGTGGGCTCGAATCGCGAGCTCTTTCACCTTTTGCCTGAGAGCGGAGAGCTCCACGGCCTGGTGACGCACACTGTGCTCTTCCGAATAGCGGAGCCGCTCGATGGCGTCGAGTACGCTGATTTTCTTGGCGTCGTCCGCGCACAGGCGAGCCACGGAATCGCGGTGTCGCCAGTCTGGAGCGACCGCCTCACGGTAGCGCAGGAGTGCGCCTTCCTCGTCTGCCTCCGGGCCCCGTTCGGCGGCACTGCGTCCGAGCTCGATGGCTTGGTAAAGGGCGGAAAGTCCCTCCGAACAGGACTGAAATGGCGAGTTTTCCCGCGCCCCGGGGAAAAAAACCTGATGGGTAATTTGCACGATGGCGGCCCCGCCGAGAAGCCCGACGAAGGCGAAATAAAGGAGCTGCGCGATGCGCCGACCCAGCTTCGCGCCTGAGCCTGGCAGTCTCTGACTCTCGTTCGACACGGCTGCCTTATACCACTGGCTGACGTCGACGGGAGACGGCTCCTCAGCCATGTTGGCTCGCGCCTGCCTGCTGCCTGAATAGCGCTCCGGTCAATAGCGCCGCTGGTAAAGGAGATCGACCCCGCTGGCCGCGCCCCCGCTCACGCCGACCGAGCCACGCATGAGCCAGCGGTCCGCAAAGCGCCAGTCGACTCCGAGCTTCGTGCGGGCGTCACCGTAGTTGACGCCCTGATTCGTGCTGGTACCGCCCGAGTCGCTCGAAGGCCCGAGGACCCCAAGCGGCCCGGTGCCCGGGGCTTGCTCGACGACGGCTTGCGCGGACAGGCGGTCACTGAATTGATAGCT
>CANMZR010000118.1 GCA_947502375.1 Polyangiaceae bacterium | reverse complement strand
AAAAGCGCGCACGAAGAACGCGATCCGGATAAGCGCGGCCCGAGAACACAACCTGAAGGGCATCGACGTCGAGTTCCCGACGGGTCTCTTGGTCGCCATCACCGGCGTGAGTGGGAGCGGTAAGAGCAGCCTCATCGTCGAGACTTTGCTGCCCGCCGCAAGAGCCGCCCTTTATCGGACGAACGGCCGGCTCGGCGACTGCGATGGAGTTTCGGGACTGGAGTTGATCGACAAGGTCATCGCCATCGACCAAGCCCCGATCGGTCGCACCCCGCGCTCGAATCCAGCCACTTACACTGGGATTTTTGCGATCCTGCGCGAGCTCTATGCGGGTCTCCCTGAAGCTCGCGCCCGCGGCTACAAGGCCGGCCGATTCTCATTCAATGTGAAGGGCGGACGCTGCGAATCCTGCCAAGGCGATGGCGTTCTTCGGGTGCAGCTGCACTTTTTGCCTGACCTGTTCGTCACGTGCGAAGCCTGCGGCGGGAAGCGCTACAACCGGGAAACCCTGGAGGTGCAGTACCGAGGCATGTCGATAACGGAAGCGCTGCAGTTGACCGTCGACGAGGCGCGCGCACAATTCGAGGCCATCGGAAAGCTGCGCGAGCGGCTCGAAGCGCTGTCACGCGTGGGACTCGGCTACGTCAAGCTCGGGCAGTCCGCGACCACCCTCTCGGGCGGCGAGGCACAGCGTGTCAAGCTCGCACGAGAGCTTGCGAAGCGGGCGACCGGCCGGACTCTCTACGTCCTTGACGAGCCGACGACCGGCCTTCACTTCGCGGACATCGAGCTCTTGCTGGTGGCGCTGACGGAACTCCGCGACACAGGAAATACCGTCATTCTCATCGAGCACAACATCGACGTCATCGCCTGCTGCGACTGGGTCGTCGACCTCGGTCCGGGGGGCGGCGAGCACGGCGGGCAGCTCGTCGCGGCGGGCCCTCCCGAGGCGGTGGCGGATGTTGCGGAATCAGCGACCGGACTGTACTTGCGGGCGCAGCTCGGAATCGATGCGGTCACGCCCCCGTGGCCCAAAAAGACGCGAGACTCAAAGACGAAGAAGGCCGTCCGCTAAAGGCTTCACCGCCAGCGGACCTCACGCTTCGGCATCAGGCTGTTGGTCGGGGTGCGCCAGCACGAATGCCGGCAACGCAACGAGCCGGGACTCAATCGCCAAGAGCCGCGGCAAGCGGTCCACCGCAACCGAGAAGCGTCGGGCGTTGTAGAGCTGAGGGATGAGGCAGAGATCGGCGAAGGTCACCGCATCACCGACGCAGCAACGACCCCCGGTATCGCCAACGAGCTCCTCCAGCGCGCGGAGACCATGCTCAATCCAAAACCTGGACCACGCCTGCTGCGCTTCCCGCGCCACCCCGAATTGAACGCCAAGTTGCTGCATCACGAAAAGATTCTGCAGCGGCTGGATGCCGCTATTCACGACCTCGGAAAGCTGCCGAACGCGCGCCCGCAAAACCGGCTCGGTCGGCAACAGTGCCGGCGTGGGATGGCGCTCTTCAAGGTACTCGAGGACAGCCAGGCTCTGGGCGAGCGGCACGCCGTCCACGAGGAGAACGGGCAGTTGTTCCATGGGATTCAACCGATGGTGGTGCGAAGCGTGCTGCTCCCCGCCGCCCTTGAGCAAGTGGACGGGAACGGTCTCGTAGGCGAGCCCTTTGTGATTCAAAGCGATGCGCACACGCCACGAGGCGGACGAGCGAAAATAGCTCCGTAGCGTGTACATCAGGCGGGCTTTTCGTACTTCACGACCCGCTGATCAATGCGCCCGAAGACGCTCCGGCCACCCTTCAGCATCTCGATGACGACGTGATCACCATGCCGCAAAAATGGCGTCTTCGCGGAGCCGCTGTCCAGGATTTCGAGCATCCGGCGCTCGACGATGCACGACGAACCACGCGTTCGATCGAGGTTGCTGACGGTCCCGCTGCCGACAAGGGTCCCGGCCCCAAGGGGGCGCGTGCGGGAGCAATGAGCTATCAGCTGAAGAAAGCTAAAGTGCATCTCTGGTCCCGCGTCTGGATCACCGAAAAGCTCGCCGTTCAACGTGGTCCGTAGCGGCAAGTGCACGCGCCCGTCACGCCAAGAATCGCCGAGTTCATCAGGGGTAACCACAAAGGGCGAGAGTGCCGACTGGGGTTTCGAAACGAAAAACCCAAAGCCCTTTGCCAGCTCCGGCGGGATGAGATTGCGAAGTGAAACGTCATTCAAGAGCAACACCAGGCGCACATGCCGCGCCGCCTGTTCGGCCGTGGTGCCTTGCGGCACATCATCGGTGATGATCGCGACCTCGGACTCGAAATCGCATCCAAACGCTTCGTCCTCGAGCGGGATCGGATCCGTCGGCGCGAGGAAGGGATCGCTTGTCCCTTGATAGACGAGCGGCTCGGTCTCGAGCCCTGGAGGCGGCTCGGCACCGCGGGCTTTTCGAACGAGCACGATGTGGTTGATGTAGGCACTGCCGTCCGCGAAGCCATGCGCTCGCGGTAAAGGGGCGAGCCAGCGCGTCGTTTCGTCGATGGCAAACGAGCCTTCCGCCAACCCAGCCTCGAGTGCCGAGGCCACTTTCAGCGCGGCAGGTTCGAGGCGCTGCCAATCGTCGAGGAGCGCTTGAAGCGTTGGGGCGATGGACCCAATGGCAACGGCGTTTCGATGATCCCGCGAGACGAGGACGAGCTCCCCGTCGCGGGTTCCGTTGGGGCGTGTCGCGAGGATCATGGGGACCAAAAGCTTTCGTCGTAACCAGGCGTTTCAAGTGCGCGACCCGTTTGTGTCACGCGCAAAGGCTCGAAGGTATCGATCATCACTGCGAGTTCCGAGACGACTTTCACGCCGATGCTTCCCTCGTAAGCACCGGGCTGCGGACCGTGCGGAACCCCGGCGGGATGGAGACTTAGCGAGCCGGCGGACACGCCCCGACGACTCGTAAAATCGCCATCGCAATAAAAAATGACCTCGTCGACGTCCACGTTGCTGTGTGGATATGGACACGGGATGGCACCCTCACCAAAGTCGACCATCCGCGGGACAAAGCTGCAGATGAGCGAACCGCTCGTCGCGAAGGTGCCATGCAGGGTCGGCGGCAAATGAAACTGCCCGGCCTTTGGAGCAAAGCGCGAGATCGGAAACACGAAAGGATAAACGGTGCCGTCCCAGCCCACGGTATCGAGCACGGTGTTACGATAGACGTGCCGCGAGTATCGGTCCGCACGCTTCGAGATGACGACGCGCGGAGCGTCCGGATCCAGCACCTCACTCAGCTCGGGGATGCGAAAGTCTCGATGCGTAAAAGGCGCGTCCATTCTCAGTTGGCCGACGGGATTTCGGTACTGGGCGGGGACTCGAAGGCCACTTCGACACTCGAGCCACAGCCAGTGATGGGGCGTCTTATCGAGCACGAAGCGATGCGCCACCGACCGAGGAACGCAGACGTAATCACCCGGTCCAAAAGCCAGCCGGCCGAAGTGGCTTCGCAGTTCGCCTCGACCCTCGTGGATGTAGAAGACGTCATCCCCGTCGCCGTTGGCAAAGTAAAACGCGTCATCCTCACTTGGACGCACGACCCCGATGGTCAGGTCCGAGTTGAAGAAGAGCGGCTTACGTCCGGTGGTTGCGGTACCGCCGAGACCCAGCTCCTGCGTTCGCACATGCCTACGCCGCAGGCCCACAAGCGGTGCGTCTCTGGCCTCCTGCCGCTCCGGCCACAAGGGCGCTTCGAGCGCACCTTCGCCGTGCTCTTGGGGCGGCGACCGGTGGTAAAGGATCGAGAATGGGCCATCGAAGCCGCCGCGCGTGAAGCAGTGCTCGTGGTAGAGCGAACCGGCGTCGTCGCGAAACGCCGTGTGCGGCTTCACCGGCAGCTTGCCACAGCGGCGGTAATCGATCACGCAGTCACCTTGTCCCGCTCGATCGCCTCGAAGAGCGCGCGAAAATTTCCCTCCCCAAAACCGGGGTCACCGCAGCGCTGGATCAATTCGTAAAAGAACGGACCCGCTTCCGGCTCGGAGTAGAACGTAGCGGCATCCTGAAGAAAGATCTGAATCAGGTAGCGGTTCTCCGGCTGCCCATCGATCAAGATCCCAAGCTCACGAAGCTGGTCCATTTTGTGGGCGAGCTTCGTCACATCGACACTCTTCTTGGCCAGGCGCGCGGGAGCGGCGTCGTAGTACGAGCCGGGCGTTTGGAGAAACGCGACGTCGTGTTCGCGCAGACTCTTGACGGCGCCGGCACAATCTTCGACCTCGAGCGCGATGTGTTGAATGCCAGCCCCGGCGTTGTCTTCGACAAACGTGTTGATCTGTCCTTCCTTGAAGAACGGTTGCAGGGGCTCGTTGATTGGGAATTTCATGCCCGAGCGCGGGTCCCACATGACGACGGACTTCAAGCCGGTGCCGCTCGAATTTGCGCCCGTTGGATTCAAGTCATTCGTGTGAAACTCAATCTCCCAGCACTGCTCGAGCCCCAGCACGTGCTCGAACCACAACTTGACCGGCGCCATTGTCGGAGCGTTGTTCGTGATGTGATCGACCTTCTTGAAACCAAGCGTCGGGGCTCTTTGCGCCGGGTCCAGCTCAACGCTCTCGAAGCCCGGGGCAAACCCTGAGTAATCCGTGCGCTGAAGGAAACGAAAGGCCACGTCGCCGATAGCCGTGGTGATGCTGAAGTGTCGGAAGCGGCCACCGTCTTCGCGCGTCTCGACAATCGGATGAATCGGCGTCGCGCCACGATTCGCGAGAAAATTCCAGGTGCGGTCGAGATCTTCCACGGAAAACGTGACCGACCCGATCCCGGCCGGATGCCGTTTCAAATAGCGCGCGGCACGGCAGGAGTCGCTCTCAGGCGTGCTGACCACCACGCGCACGTCACCGGACTGGTACACCGTGCTCGCCTGCCCGGTGTCGGCCACGAGCTTTGCACCAGCCCGCACCAGGGGACGCCAGCCGAAGCCATGCTCGTAAAACACGCGCGAACGCTCGGGGTTACGAACGAAATAATGAAAGCTGTCGACGCCGATGATCCCGAGTTCTTCCGAAGCTGCCATGGTCGTACCCTCTTTCATGGTTCGAGACGCTGCTCGAACACGACGACAAGCTAGATGAGCCCACCCCCGCCGACAATGGTTCCCATGAGCCGGCACCCGCAAGCGGCAACCTGGCATGCCGTCGGCGTCGCGACTTCAGGGCACCGCTCGGGGCACCGGCGCCACCAGCCGAACCGCCGCTGTGGGTCCACTCTGACGCCACGCGCGCCGGCATTCCTCGAGGGAGAGTCGCCGAGAGCCGAACGCACCCGCATCCGAGGCGTCGGCATCCATCAGGGCCGTCGCGGTGTCGGTTCCAAAATCGTCTGGATGACCGGGGTCATCGAGCAGAACGTGACCGATCTCATGTGCTGTTGTGAATGCAGCCGAGGACGGTCGCAAACCCGCGCGGTCGAGAATGACCATATTGGCAAGGCTTCCTTGGTCCGACAGGATGAAGGATTCGCCGATGCGCCCGCCTCGCCCAAAACCGGGAACGACAAACACATCCAGGGTCGTCGGGTCATGATCGTCGAAAGCCTTCACCAGCGTCCGTTCTTCGAGCGTCCCCACAACGGAATCGACATCTCCAAAATGCTGCAAGCCGTCTTCGAGATCGACGGCGCCAATGCACGCATCGAGGGTTGCGTCGGTCGACACCACTTGCTCGACGGTTCCGTCCTGGCTCAACCATCCCGTCACCTCGAGCCGCGTGCCCTCTTGGTCGCGGACGAGGAGGTCCGTGGTCGGCAGTGCAGCCGAGGCAATCCGGGGATTCTCACTCAGTTCGACGGAAAATCCCGCAGATTCGAGAGCATCGGCAAGTGCTCGAGCGGCCGCTGCGGGGGTCGTTCCGGGAAGCACATCGACGCTCACCAGGTGACCTTGAACAGCGAGCCTCAACGCTCCTCCGGTGGCGGGAAGTCCATGTGAACAGCCCACGGAGACGAGATGAGAAGGCGGTGGATCAACCACCTCGAGCGAGAGGTCCGCGGGTCCGCTTAGCGAAATTCCACAGCTCGACCAAAAGCCGCTCGCCTTCGAGACCGCGGCGCGCAGCAGACTCCGAGCCTCATCGACGTCTCGACCGAGCGGGAGCGCCCCCCCTTTTGCCAACTTGACGAGCACGAATCGAAGTCGCACCGTCCCCTGTTCCGTCCCCGTGGCAGCACTCAGCGGTCCCACCACCGACGCAGGGAGCGCCTCGACGCCATCGTGACCGGCGGTGAGCGTTCCCCCGAGCTCGGCCAGCATCGAACGCCGGCGAGCACTCGGGTGATCACGGTCGACGAGATCCACGACGAGTCGTACGAGCGGACTTGCAACGCAACGCATCGAGATACCGGACGGACATGGGGCCACCGAGAGCGGCACCGTGAGGTGGTCGAGCGGCGCGCCGTCCCGGGTGAAGGTCCGAAGTGTAAGGGCTGCTGGCAACGTGAGCGGAGCTGCCACGACGAACCGAACGCCATCCCCGAACTTGGGTTTCGCCCGGGCACCAACTTCGGGTGCCACCGGCGGGCTGCGGGTGAGGCTGAGACGAGCCGCCGAAAGCCGCATCGGGGGTGCGCCTTCGTCCAACACGAACATCTCCGACGGGCGCGCCTCAGCGAAGCTCACGAGGCCGAGCACCGCGCTCACGACCGCTACGCCACCTCTCATGCCAGGTTCGGCAAGGCCACGACGTCGACGTGTAGAACTTCCTCGAATGCGCGAATTTCCTGCAAACAATCCTCGGAGGGGCGTCCAGACAGGCGGAGCTTCGTGCAGGCGGCGACCGCACCCTGGAACACCGTATTGTGGACCTCTTCGATGTTCAGTCCGTGGCGCTTTATCACACTGGCGACGTTCGCAAGCACGCCGACTCGGTCCCTGGCACGCAGCACCAAACAATAGCGTGCCGGGGTCGATTTGCAGATGTTGACGACGTTCGGAAGCTCCTCCTCGGTCAAGAAGCAACGCACGATCCGCGCCACCTCCGTCGCGATGGCATCCTGTGCTTGCTCCGTCGATGCCCCGATGTGAGGGGTGCCATAGACGAGCCCTGCATCGAGAATGCGTGGGCGGTAATTGGCCTCCCCTTGCGCGGGCTCCTCATCGAACACATCGAGGCCGAGCCGCAGCCCCTTCGCCTTCCCAACGTCACCGAGCGCGGTGTAATCGACGAGCTCCGAGCGAGCCGCATTGATGAGAATCGCCCGCTCAGGCAGCGCCTCGAGAACCCGCCGATCGACCACCCCGCGCGTCGCCCCGGTGAGCGGGAGATGCAGCGAAAGAACGTCACTTTGCCTTGCAAGTTCCACGAGCGACGTCGCGTATTCAACGCCCATCTCACGCGCCCGCGCCGCGGTGAGAGAACGCGACCACGCCGTCACGCGCATGCCGAAAGCCTGGGCGCGCTCCGCCACCAACCGGCCAATCGAACCCAGACCCGCGAGGCCCAGCCGGCGGCCGTAAAGCCCTCGCGCATCGCTGAACTCCGTCTTCGCCCATCGCCCCTCGCGAAGCGCAACCGTCGCGTCGACGATGCGACGATCGAGCGAGAGAATAAGCCCCATCACCAACTCCGCAACCGCCGGAGCGTTCTTGCCGGGGCAATTCGAGACGTAGATACCGCGGTCGCTCGCGGCTTCAACATCGATGGTGTTCACCCCGGCTCCGGCCCTCACAATCAAGTTGAGCGCGGGCGCCGATTCAATGGCTGTGCGGGTCACCTTCGTTGAGCGAACGACCAGAATATTCACGTCCGTAAGTGCCCCCCGAAGCGACTCGGCATCGAGCTCCGGGCGATACTCGATCTTGAGACCGAGCACCGCGAGTTGCTCTAAGGGCTTCGTGGAGAGCTTGTCGGCGATAAGAATTCGCATGGCTCAGAAGGTCTCACTAGGCAAATAGTTGGCGGTTAAAGTGACCACGTACCGCGAGTGCTGGTGCGGCACCGAATCCCAGTCCGGAGTCGGCAGCGCCTTTTCGATGCAGGCGAAGAGCGCTTTCGAGTTCTCCTTGGACACCGTCGTTGACCTGCCACGATTCAACTTCCGGTGTTTTTTTCGAAAATCGAGGTCAAGAACGTAGCTCACGACAGAGCCCGTTTTCGAGGCAGGCGCGCAGGTGGCGTTTTCTTTTACAGCTCGCGATAACGCATCTTCGAAGAAACCGATGTGGTCACAGCGCTCGGGCGGGGTCTTTCCCGGCCCGGGGTCGGAGCAGCGCACCGTCTTGAAAGCTTCGAGGGTTACTTTCGGCTCACCCGCTAGCTGGGTCGTCAGCGCCACGTAAGGAGCCGCGGAGCTGGCAAAAAAAGCGGAAGTCGAAGCACTCGCAGCAGGAAGCTCACCCGGTTTCGCTTGCTCGGGGCGACGCCACAGGTAGAGCGGGACCGCCACGAGCACCAACCCGACGACGAGTCCGAGGATCATCTGAACCCGGACGGGCTGCTGACCTCCCGAGCCGAGCTGCCGGTAAGGCGAAGGCTGCGAAGGCGGAGACGAACGTCGAGAGGGCAAGCTCACTCGATCAAGCTCTTGGCGCTCTTGCCCGATTCCCACTTCATCAAGGTCGCGACGAGTTCGATCGTGTCCGGGAGCAGTCCGCGCACTTGAGCCAGCACTTGCTCGACGATCTGGCGCGACTCATCGAGCGACGGGCCCACCATCGAGACCACAAACTTCAAAGGTCCGTTGCGACCTGCAACGACCGGCAAGAGTGCCGTCGACAGCATCTCGGTGAGCTCGATGACGCGGGCCGCCGCCCGCCGCATGGCGAGCATTTCAAGGATGGTCGGACGTTCGCTCAGCTGACGGCTCGGACCTCGCAATTCGTAGCGCGCGACCTGCATCGGCGCTTCGTACCATTCGGCAAACTCGCACTCGTTCAACATGGCCGCTGCCAAATGTTCCTTGACCAACAAACCGGTGAGGCCGTCACGCTTCAAAAGGAACTCGCGAGCCCGAGCGTGAAGTTTGTTCGGCGGTTGAAAATTGACCAGTTTGACGCGTGCCTCGCCAAGCTGCCCCTCCCCGCCTTGGATGATCGTCACCTGTTTTTTTCGATCGTAGTCGTGATCGGCGTAGCTGCCGTTGGTGCTCCCAAGGTCATCGATGATCCAACTCGCGTTGTGCCATCGGAGGGTCGCGTGTTGACCTGAAACCGTTGCCTCTGGGATGCAAATATCGGCCGCGGAATGGCGCCCAATCGACATCTCTGTTTTTCTCAACGGAAACAACTCGGCAACCACGTCAGGCGTGTTCGTCGCGTAGGTCACCAGCAGACTCTGGGCATCCGGAGAGAAAGTCTGCGTTTGCGCTCGTCCAAGCGGCGGCCCCGCGTTCAGGCGAGGACGCGGCACTTGTTGGGTGTTCGAGGTAAACTGAAAGGGATTGAAGAAGCGCATGTAACGCGCGGCAGGACGAACCCCGGCGTCGCTCGCAAGACCATTGAAAATCTGGCGTACTTCATCGATGGCGAGCTTCGACGGCACGTCGAACATGATTTGTTGCCGTAGCGGCTTCGCGCGGGGTTTGTAGCCGGGTTCAGGCACCCGGCAGGTCCACATTTCCCACAAGGTCAACGCCAGGGCGTAGAGGTCATCTTGTTCGCTGGCGCCGCCACTGCGTAGCCGCTCGGTGGCCATGTAGTTGGGCGTCCCGCCGTCCGGTGGCGCACCAGGCCGTCGCGAGGCAGCGCGCGCACGCTCCTGAGCGAAACCAAAATCGAGGATAATCGCCCGATCTTCGGTGACCATCACGTTGCCGGGTTTCAGGTCACCATGGACCAGCCCGGACGCATGAATTGCGGCCAGCCCGCCGCAGACTTCCGAGGCGATCTTGCGGAACTCGTCGGCGTCGTAGCCGCCGGTCGCTTTCTTACGGCGAATGTGAGTGTGGAGCGTCTGCCCGGCGATATGCTCCATGACGAGGATCGGTCCCCACGGGCTCGGGGCCAGGTCGTGAACGCGGCAGACATTCGGATGCCCGACCGATCGGGCCAGAATCGCTTCCTGCCGCAGCGCCTCGTCGTCGCCAGGTTGGCGCGACTCATCGCGCACCACCTTCAACGCGACGGTTTGCTGAGTCGAGCGGTCATAGGCCAGGAACACCTCACCCATGCCTCCCTTACCGAGGCTCTGTCGGACTTCGTAGCGGTCGTTTATCAACGTCCGCTTGGTGATCTGTCCTGTTGTTTCGGGATTTTCTTCCACGAGCGTCCGGCGCGTAGCGTAGCAAACTCAGGTGCCGCCGGGGAAAGGAATCCGTCCAAGGAGCAAGGCTTCGTCGGACGGGTTTTCTTCAAGCGAGCGCCGAGGCGTGTTAATCAGACGGAATGATCGCGTACCGATTCGCCGCCCAACCGCGCATCCTTGCCTTCGCTGGCCTTCTGTTGGCCCCAGTCCTCGGCGGTTGTGCCGCTCGAGTGATGCCATTCGACTCGCTCGATAAAGCGCAGATTACGATTTACAAAATTCAGCAGCCGCAGCCCGTTGCGGTGGCCGCGCTGCCGAGCGCCGCGGGAAATCCCCTCGCACCCCTCTTGCAGCAACTCGGCATTCCGCCGGAAATGCAGCAGCAGGCCAGCGAATTGGCCAAGCAGTGGCAACAGCTCGGGCTCCCGATGGTCCCGGGGCTGCCAGGCCTTCCTGGGTTTCCAGGGGCGACGCCGGCCGCGGGCGGAACCGCTGCACCCACGCCACCGATGCCGATGTTTCGCAATCAATGGCAAATCGTGGACCAGCGGCCCGTCATGGACGACCCGACCCGTGAGCGACTCCTCAACGTCTTCGGCAAGGCCGACAGTTTCAGCGCACAGCCGGCCGCATGCTGGACACCCGGTCTCGCGATTTCGTTCGTTGACCCGAGCAAGCCCGAGCCGGTCGATGTCGTCATTTCGCTGAGCTGCGGAGCCGCGAACGGCTTCGGATTTGCGTGGCCGCATGCCAACATGTACAGCCTGACCCCGCAGGCTAGCCAAGCCCTGTCGCAGGTCTACCAGAGCCTGTTCGGACCGGTTCCGCCGAATGGGGTCTGAGCCAACGCGCTCACTCACAACGGCAGGCTCACAACGAAAGCAAAGCAACCCCCCGACAACCGGCATGCTCGCCGGACTCACGCTCGTGCTCGCAAGTACGCTCGTGACCATGGGAGCCCTCTCAGTGAAGAGCGCGCCGGAGACCCTGGTCCCAGGCGGTCTCGCGTCGTCAGCGAGCGCCAAGCCCACCGAGACCCAGGCGAGCGCCAAGCCCACCGAGACCCAGGCGAGCGCCGAGGCCACCGAGACCCAGGCGAGCGTCGTGCCTGAGGATGCCGGTTGCCACATCGAGGACCCGGGCGTCGGCCCCTATCGCGAGGTCTTGCTTGGCGTGGCGAATGCGCGGCTGCACGTGCCGGCCAAAGTGCCCGACGGCTTCACCTTGCTCGTGCACTTTCATGGGGGCGAACCGGTGCGCCGGCTGCTTGTGAACCGAGGGCTCGACGTTGTCTTCGCGACCATCGACGCGGGCGTGGGCTCCGAACGGTACGCGGCCACCGTGGACCAAGACTTTTCCACGCGATTGCGTCGCGCGGTCGAAGAGAAGACCGGTCGGACCATCGGCAAGCTCGTACTCAGCTCATGGAGCGCGGGCTTTGGTGCTTTGCGCTCTTGGTTCAAAAGTGCCGGAAATTCGGCGCAAGCGGTGGTGTTTCTCGACTCTATCCACACTTCGTACGCAGTGGGAGGAGTGCCGGACACGGCGGGGCTCAACGTGTTTTTCGACCTCGCAGAGCGCGCCGTAGCCGGCTCACCGTTCGTGTGGCTGACGCACTCATCCATCGTTCCACCGGGATACGCGTCGACAACGGAGGTCGCGGACGCGCTCCTCACGCACCTAGGTGGTCAACGCCGCTTCGCCGGGCTTGAACCGGCCCACGGCACATTCATGAAGACGCGCTTCGACAGCGGTGCTTTTCACGTTCGCGGAACCAGCGGGGAGAACCAATCCGCCCACTGTGCCCACCTGAGGATGTTGCCAGAGCTCCTCGAACGCGAGGTCTTACCGTACTTGGCGCACTGACCGAGGGGGCGTCGAAAGCTTCGATGGACTCGGCGCTGGTCCCTCGATTCGTTAGAATCGAGGGCAAAATAACAGCAGTGGC